>JANLFK010000004.1:130369-307871 GCA_024655945.1 candidate division KSB1 bacterium | reverse complement strand
TCTCATTTAAAGATAAAAAAAAGGGGCCGCTGTCAAGGACTTTTTTTTCGCGGGCCGCTAAGGAACAACCAAGAGTTGACCACCTCAGCTTGGCACGCTACTGCCGGGCAAGGAGGGTAGATTCCCCGCGGTGCGGCACCGGATAGGCCAACGGGCAGGGAAGGACTACTTTGACTACTTGGAGAAAAATTCTATCTGGATCCTGCGGTTGATCTGCCTGCCCAGGGGCGTTGCGTTGTCCCCCTCGAAGAGGAGCTCGCCTTCTCGCGCGCGAAAGAGGAACGGTTGGCAGTCGGCCGTGGCGCGGCCGTGCAGCAGCGAAATCTTCTCGAAGAGGCCGGGGGCGATTTCCCGGTAGCTTTTCAGGAACTCCTCTTCGCTGAGGGAAATGCTGAACGGCTCGTCTGCCCCCTTGCCGAGTGCACCGTCGCGGTCAAGGCGGGAAAGCACCAACCGGTGGTTGGCCGGCTCCGTCTCGGCAAAGCCCTGAACTGCACGGATGAACTCTTCTTGCAGGTGGGCGGCTCGCAGGCGGGAGAAGGCATTGTTCACCAAACGCGGCGTTATGCCACACGCATGCCCTACGAATCGATAGCGCATGTTCGGGCTGTACCGCAGTCTCGTGGCCAGTTCATGAAAGACCCTCTCCCACCAGACAATAGCGAAAGGCTTGGGATCGTTGAACTCTGCCAGGCCGACGACAATAGGCAACTCGCAGCCCCTGGGCACCAGCACCCCCTGCCTTTCCCGCGTGCGAAACCGCCGACCCAAAGTATCCCTCATGACCAGTGAGTAGGCGAGTCCCTTGTGGAGCAAGCCTACGTCCTCTTCGCCGAGCGGCCAAAGGAGGGAATCGCACGCTCTGAGGGCATAGCCCGCAGCGAGCGAATCATTCAGTTCGGTTGCCTGGAGATGCAGCCAGCCGCTCTGCACAGGTACGACCCCCTTTACCGTGTTGCTGAAGGAGACAGGCAGAGGGACCGGCGGTTGCGGCACATTACGGAGTGGCACGGGCGCGATGATGTCCACCTGGGGCGTCCCGTCAGACCGGCGCACGGCGCGAATGCGCACATTGCGCCGCTCCTGGTGCGCGCCCACATTGGGTGTCACCTTTCGATCGGGGGAGGCGCCCCACTTCACACTATCCATTGGGACCTGCTCAGGAGGCACACCCAGCTCCAGGAGCACCGTGCGCACGGCCATCGCCCTGGTCCGGGCAAGCGTAACTGGTTCGCCGTTTACCACATCGGCAAAGCCCTCCAGCGTCAGCACCACCTCTTGCCGCGCTGCCACGCGCCGCGCTAAGGTATCCAATGGTGCGTAGAACCACTGCGACGGCTTGTAGTATTGCGGCGCCACCTCCGCGCTCTGGGCGTCAAAGAAGACCTTTGTCAGCAAAGGCACTTCCCACGCGATCAGGGGTAACACGAACGCCTGCACGGTGTCCGGGATTGCGACTACACCCTTGGGAATGGTGTAGAACGTCCTACTAAGAACATTGTCCGCCAGATCCCTCTCCAGGACCCGCTTTCCCTCCGCATCGCAGAGCAGTGCATGTGCCGTGAACCGATGCAGGCCAGGGGTCCGCGTACGCCACAAGAAGGAAACGGCGCGGCTGTTCCGCGGGGGCAAATGCACAATTTCGCCTCGCCAGACGGTGTCCGGCTCCAGAAACGAGCCACCAGGACCAGGAGGCTCATCCACCACCGTCATTTCCATCCGCTCTGCCGGCCAGGGCCCATTGTTGCGCACCTGCACCGAAACCACACCCTGGGTGTCGCTCTCGGTGATCCAGACATCTGGCTCGAACACGATGTCCACCACTTGGATGTCTGGCCGCGTCACATGACATGGCCATATCTTCTGCGAGGCCACGCGCAGATGTTCATCGCGGTCGTAGGCAATGACCGTCCACAGATAGTCGCCGGCGGGCAGGTTAGCCACTGGGTACCAGGCCTGCTCCGGCCATG
This sequence comes from candidate division KSB1 bacterium, assembly GCA_024655945.1. Lineage (NCBI taxonomy): Bacteria > Pseudomonadati > Candidatus Zhuqueibacterota bacterium. Next base: position 305,901 of record JANLFK010000004.1, on the reverse strand, counting down.
CCGTCACGCCAAATGTGGAGTCGCAGACCGCGTAGAAGGACGAGCCAAAGGATTTGACGGCATCGCGCAAGCGCACATGGCGCTGCGCCAGCAAGTCGAGCAATCGCGCCAGTTGCGAGGGCTCTGCAGGCACGCCTGTGGTGTGCTCCACCAGCAGCACATAGCGCACATCGTCAAACAGGTCCGGGTCGCGCGAAGCTTGCCATCGCAGTGTCACGACCTGGCTACGGACTGTGTCGTGAGGCAGCGGCTGCAGCAAGTCGAATCTCTCCGGGCCAATGGTGTAGTGGTGAGCACCAGCACGTCCGGCCATCTGGAAAAGCTCGTTCGCCTCCAGTCCGCCGATGTCCACGCGGAGTGCCTGGTTGCTGCCAAGAATGACCTCCCGCGCCACGGACGTCTGGTCATCCAGCCGCAGGCTCATCCCCATGGAAAGCTTGCTCAGCAGTCTGTCATTGAACTCATAGCCGGTTCTCAGTGCCAGGCGGTACCCCCAGGCAATTTCGGCGCCCACACAAAACCTGCCAATTTCGTCGCGCACCTGGTAGTAGTCACCGGAAAGCTGCAGTTGTAGCCCGTTATGGCTGCCCAGATGCATGGCGACACCCCCGCGCAGGGTGCGTGGGAGCGGCGTCTTCTCCTGGAAGAACTGCAGCGGTGACCCCATGTGGTCAACGGCAAAGCCAGCCGACAGTAGTCCGTACTGGAATGGTCCGCCGATGGAAATACGAGGCGAGCGATACATCACCCCCATGTCGACGATGTAGGCAGACGCGGTGTTGCCGCTCAGGTCGCTATGCAGATACTTAAGATTGCCACCGACAGCCAGGTTGGCCGAGAGGATGGTGAGCGGGCTTCCCACGCTAATGGCCCCCACGAGGTCACCGGCCGATACCGGAGGTCTGCGTCCCTGCGTGCTGTCGAATTCCCGTACCCCCTGGTAGTTCAGACCTAAGGCCACGTTGAAGCGCCTGCTCCAGGGGGTGCGGAACTGCCTTCCATAGTTGGCAGCCACGCCGTAGATGTCTGCAATCCACCTTGTGTAAGCGGCTGACCACTGCCACTCCCGGGAAAAGGCGGTCGAGGCGGGGTTGGCGTAGAAGGCCTGCACCTCGTCTATCGCGGCGCTCAGTGCACCTGCCATACCTTGGTAGCGGATGCTCGGCTGGATCTTCAGGTAAGCAGCGCCAGCACGCACCTGGCCGTGGGCAGACTGAGCGGCAAACGCGCACAAGAGCGTCAGCGCCCCAACCAGGGCGATAAACCCGTGTTCCTGCGTATCCGCACGTCTGCTCGTCATCGCAAGACCACCACCTTCTTCCAGCAGATGAGGTTTTCTGTACGGAGAGCGATGACATACACGCCACTGCCCACCTTTTCGCCTCCCTCCGTCTTGCCATCCCATGTACAACTGTTCACCCCTGGTTGGAAGACTGCCTTGGCAATCTGGGTCACGTGGTAGCCGGTGATATCGTAGAGATCAAGGGTCACTTCTGCCTGCTTCTTCAGGCCAAAGAAGATGGTCAGGCATGTGCCGCCTTCCGGCATGAAGAGATTCTGGTCAAAGTAGAAGGTGTTACAGTCGGCCACTACCTCGCTCACCACGACCGATGCGCGCGAGGTGTTGTTGGCAACGTTGGTGTCCCCTTCGGCGCTCACCGTGCAAACATTGACCAGCTCCTTGGGGTACTCTTCTGGAAGCTCGGCTACCCTCACCTCAAGAAGCACTTTTCTTTGCTCGCCCACGCCGAGGCGCGCGAAGCGCCACATTGCCACGTTACCAGCCACCGAGTCCGGCTGCGGGCTGAAGGACTCCACCGAGAGACCGGACGGCAGCATGTCGGTCAGGACGACAGCTTGGGCGTCTCCAGGCCCCATGTTCTCCACGAGAATCTGGTAGAGGAAAGTCTGCCCAACGGCCACCGTGTCCCGGCTGGCGAGTTTGTGGATGCGGAGGTCGCAGCGCTCCACAGCTGGCTGCTCTGGCGCGACGATGACCGTGGCGGTGGCGTGGTCGTTGGCGGCGTTTGTGTCATTGGGCGCGCTCACGAACGCACTGTTTTCCATCTGTTCCGTGCCTGGCGGGAGCGCAGCGTTGACCAGGACTTCGAGGATGACATCATAGGTTTGCCCGGGAGCAAGAGGCGGTACAAGCCAAATGAGCCGGCGGCCTATGACGCTGTCCGGCGCAACAGAAGAGCGCAACCAGGTTACTTGGTCAGGCAGCACGTCCTCAAGCCGCCCCTCCGGCGAGGGTCCTGACCCAACGTTGCGCACGGTGAGGGTGTAGGTAAGTTCACCTCCGGGCCTGATTGAGTCGACGTTAGCAGTTTTCACAAGCGACAGGTCTGCAGGCGCGAAAGGCGCGGGGAGCTCCTGCGCGACGACCGAAGTGCTGTCGGCACCGTTTTCAGGGTTCCCGTCGCCGAGAGCATGCGCCACCGCCACATTGACCAACCGCATCGGCGCCCCGACCAATGGCGAGTCCACCACCGCCACAAAGCTGACCCTCACCTCCTCGCCCACCCCCAGCGAGTCCCAGCGCCACAACAGCCTCCGCCCCACCACCTCCTCAGGCGCACGGCTGAACTCACCCGCCGTCACCTGCCCAGGAAGGCTGTCGACCACCACCACCTGCCGGGCCACCTGCGGGCCCACATTGCGCACCACCAGCGTGTAGACCACCCGCCCCCCTGCCACTACGCTATCCCGATCCGCCTCCTTGGCCATCACCACGTCGCATACCGCCGGCGGCACCGGAGGCTCCTCCGCCACCACGGTAACTCGCGCCGTGTCGTTGGCTGCACTGGTGTCGTTGAAGCACCGCACCACCGCCATGTTGGCGACCGTCACCACGGAGTCGGCCAGCGAATCTGCCACGGTCCCGGACACGGAGAACGACGCAGTTTGGCCTGCCTCGAGCGAGTCCACACCCCAGAACGCCACGCTGTTGCGCAGGGAGTCCACTGGCGGAGAAAAGAGGAAGTTCGTCAGCTCGGCGGGGAGTAGCTCCGTCACCCGAATCAGGCGCGCAGTGTTCGGGCCGTGGTTCTGTAGTATGAGGTGGTACTGTACCGTTTCACCGGCAAGAACCGTGTCCCTGTCAGCCCGTTTTTCCAGGCTGACATCGCAGGGCAATGTGCAGGCCCCGAGGTAGACGAAGACGAATCTGAAGATGTGCACGCTCTCCGGCGAAGAGCCTGTGATCGGCTGACCAGGCGGGTTGAGGAACTGCGGATACTCGTTCTGGATGAGCAAATAGTGGTTCAGGACAACGACGTTGTCGCCCTTCCATAGATAGAACTGACCAGATTCGCGCATCACGCTGAAAGCGAGTGCGGAGGTATCGGCAACAACCCGGTAGGGCCCGGCATTGGCATCGCACACCCGCGCGAAAGTACTGTCCGGGTAGCGGACCTGCAAGAAGTAGGACTCGTTTGTCTGTCCTGCAGAATATGAAACGCCTGCGAGGACCTTGTAGTAACCCTCCTTGCTGGGTCTCACGCACAGCGCGTCCAAACTGGCAGGCGGGCGGTGGGCTCGCACTCGCACTATGCCAGGATCTGTGTCGATCGCTACGCTGTCGCCAATGGCAGACACCGAAAGTTCGTAGCAGGGCAGATCCTGGGCGCGAACTCGGTGGAAAGTGGACAAGAACAGCGCCGAAAGCAGGAGCACTCTGACTGCTGAGAAGATCCTCAAAGCCGCACCACGCATGACCCTCGTCTGCTCCTTACGTGACACAGCCTGGGTCGCAGCTCCGCGAATAAGGACCTGGTCGTGGAGCACGAATTGGGAGAGAGGCATTCCTCACGGCTCTCCCACGGTTTTGAGAAATGTATAAGCAGGGTGCTGGATTTGCAGACGTTTTTTGCCCCCCCTTTCGCTTTCTTCAGACACATTCAAGGTCGGGTTCCCGGGGAAGAACTGGGACCGGCAACTCGATTCGCCGCAGGGGGAACCCGGACGGAGGTTTCTGGAGAAGAGTTCCAGACCGAAGTCTGCCTCGCGGAATACATTGAGCTCGCTTGGAGAACACTGAGCGTTGTCCAGCGTTGCACTTCCCAGGGCTGCGGAGCATTTTCCCCTTGACATTTAGGCAGATATTTCTCATATTCCGACGCGTTGCCAGAGGCCCTGGCAAGAGCGCCGCAATGCGGTGAATTAGCCCGTAGTATGTGCATGGGTACTCCGAGATCCCCCCGGCCCGTGTGCCTGTTCTGCGCCGTGACGTACAATTCCCAGGAAATGATCGAAGAGGCGCAGCGGCTACTGCAGAACGAGTTCGGGGAAATTACCTTGCAATCCGAGCACTACCCCTTCTCCTTTTCCGACTACTATGCCGAAGAGATGGGGCAGGAGCTCTTCAAGTTCATTGTCAGCTTCTCATCGCTCATCCAACCGGACCGTTTGGCCGACATAAAGCTTCGGACCAACGTGCTCGAGCAGAGGAGCGCTACGGCAGGCCGGCGTAACCTCAACCTCGACCCTGGCTATCTGGACGGCGCCAAGGTTGTGGTGGCGACGACCAAGAACTATGATCACCGCATCTATTTGGGGCAGGGCATCTATGGCGACCTCCATCTGCGCTACCGGCACGGCCGGTTTCAGCCGCTGGAGTGGACGTATCCCGACTATCGGCTGCCGCTGGTCCTTGACTTTTTGAGCAGAGTTCGCGCCTGGTACTTGAACGCCTGCAAGACTGAGGAAAAGAGGTGAACGAGCATTCGGGGCTGACTTATGAGGGGGCCGGCGTGAGCATCGCCACTGGCGATGAGAGCGTGGAGCGCATCAAAGCGCTCGCCAAATCCACCTTCTCATCCGCAGTGCTGAGAGAAATTGGCTTGTTCGGCGGCTTCTACGAGCTGGATGCAACGCGCTTTCGCAGACCTGTACTGGTGTCCAGCATCGACGGCGTAGGGACAAAGCTAAAGATCGCCTGTGCGCTCGGCGTCTATGACACGGTCGGCGAGGAGCTGGTCAATCACTGCGTCAATGACGTCATGACCAGTGGCGCCGATCCGCTGTTCTTTCTAGACTATTTGGCCACCGGAAAGCTGCGGTCCGAGGTGGTGGAGCAGGTCGTCGCCGGCATGGCGCGTGCCTGTCGGCAGGCCGGCTGCGCCCTCATCGGCGGCGAGACTGCAGAAATGCCGGGATTCTACCAACCCGACGACTTCGATCTGGCCGGGGCCATCGTCGGCGTCGTCGAGAAGGATGCGATTGTCGATGGGAGAGGAATTCAAGTCGGTGACCTCCTCATTGGCATAGCTTCCAATGGCCTGCACACGAACGGCTACTCGTTGGCGCGCAAAGTGCTCTTAGATGTCGCCAGAATGGGGTTGACCGACCATGTGGATGAACTGGGCACAACCTTAGGCGAAGAACTGCTGCGCGTGCACCGTTCTTATCAGCCCTTAGTGCAGCGGGTGCGCGCCGTAGAGGGTCTCCGCGGCATTGCCCATATCACCGGTGGCGGAATTGTAGGCAACACGCGGCGTCTCCTGCCGGCGGGGCGCTCTTTGCGCATGGACTGGCAAGCATGGGAGGTACCGCCGATCTTCCGCCTCATCCAACGCTTGGGAAATGTGGCCGAGGAGGAGATGCGGCGCGTGTTCAATCTGGGCATCGGCGAGGTGTTGATTGTCGCGCCTCAGGCAGCACAGGCCTGCGTTGATGCGGCAACCGAGCTGGGATTGGCGAGTTTTCACATTGGGGAGGTCGCCTAAGGAGCCGTGAATGCCTCCACCGCACAGTGTCTGAAGGTCGCGGTGATCGGCGCCGGCGGGTGGGGCACCGCTCTGGCGATCCTCCTGCACGGCAATGGGCACGAGGTGTGCCTGTGGGAGTTCCGCCCGGAGGTAGCTGAAGAGCTGGCCAGGACCCGCGAGAACCGGCAACTGTTGCCAGGCGTCCCTATTCCTGAGGAGATTCTCATCACCGCCGACCTGGAGGAGGCGGCGACAGGAGCAGAGCTGGTGGTCGTTGCCGTCCCTTCGCACACGATGCGTGAGGTGGCGCGCCGCCTTCGGCCTCTGCCGGCCGTGAGCCAGGCGCTGGTGGTTAGCGCCACCAAGGGCATCGAAAACGAGTCTCTGATGCGTATGACCGAGGTGCTGCTGGCAGAAATGCCCGAGCTGGAGCCACGCCGCGTGGTCGCCTTGTCCGGCCCGAGTCATGCCGAAGAGGTGAGCAGAGGTATTTCCACGGCGGTTGTCTGCGCCTGCCCGTGTGAGGAGAGCGCCCGCCTGGCGCAGCGGGCATTCATGAACAAGACCTTCCGCGTCTACACGAGCACCGACGTCATCGGCGTCGAGCTGGGTGGGGCGCTGAAAAACGTCATCGCCATTGCCGCTGGCATCTGTGACGGGGCAGGGTTCGGCGACAACACGAAGGCAGCGTTACAACCCCGCGGCCTGGTGGAGATTGTGCGCTTGGGCGTGAAGATGGGGGCAAATCCGCTCACCTTCGCCGGCCTCACCGGCATGGGCGACTTGATTGTCACCTGCATGAGCAAACACAGCCGCAACCGCTATTTGGGCGAGCAGATCGGCAAGGGCAAGGCGCTGCAACAAGTTCTCAGCGAGATGGTGATGGTCGCCGAAGGAGTCAGGACTACGCGCTCGGCCTATGAATTGAGCCGCCTGCACAATGTGGAGATGCCCATCACCAGGGAGGTCTACCGCATCCTCTTCGAGGGCAAGGACCCGCGGGCGGCACTGGAGGACCTCATGACCAGAGATGCAAAAATGGAGGCATGGGGATAAGTCTCACGAAGCAGAGGGTTCGACGATGGTCAAGCGGATACTTCTTCCTGTAGACGGTTCCGAGTACACCAACTCGGTCGTCAAACACGGCATCGACCTGGCGCGGCGTTTTGGAGCGCGCGTGCGCCTCCTTTCGGTGGTCGACGTGCGCGTCTTCGAATGGGTGCTGTCGGTGGGGGCCGATGGCTTTGTGCCGGTACTGCCTGCCCCCGGCTACCAGGAGGAATCGCGGAAGCTTCTGGAAAAGAAGGCGCAAGCGGTGCTGGACAAGTGCGCGCGCGCCTTAGAAAGCGAGGGCATTCCCCACGAAGCGGAAACCTTGGGGGGCTCGCCGGTTGAAATTATCTGCGAGCGCGCCAACTTGGTGGACCTCATCATCATGGGCAACCGGGGGGAATATGCGCGCTGGGCGACGACCATGCTGGGAGCCACCTTGGAGGCAGTGACCCGCCATGTCAGCAAGCCGATCATGATTGTGCAGCAGCGCTTCCGGAACGTGCAGAGGATGCTGGCTGCCTACGACGGCAGCGAACACGCAAACCGGGCACTGCAACTGGCAGGCTTTTTCGCCGAGTACCTCGGTGCCAAGATCACCGTGGTGCACGTGTCAGACGATCGGGAGCTGTCCACCCGCATCTGCGCAGAGGGGGTGCACTACCTGCAGGCCTATCGAGCCGAAGTGGACTCTGCGTGGCTCTCCGGGCGCCCTGATGCGGCGGTGATCGACTTGGCCGCCAAGGGCAAATATGACCTCATCGTGATGGGCGCCTACGGCCACTCGCGCATCCGCGAAGCCATTCTCGGCAGCACCACCGTGCAGATTATGCGCAAAAGCCCCGTCCCGGTACTCATGGTGAAGTAGCACCAACGGACTGGAAACAGGAGGAACAGACATCGCATGGCGCAACGAGTGTACATCGCGGACATCGCCAGGCATGTGGGGCAGACAGTGGAGGTGTGGGGGTGGCTTTACAACATGCGTTCCAGTGGCAAGTTGCGCTTTCTCCTGGTCCGTGACGGCACCGGAATTATCCAAAGCGTCTTCTCCCTGGCGGACGTCTCGGAGCAAGTTTTTGCTGCCACCGAGAAGCTCACGCAGGAGAGCTCGCTCAAAGTCACCGGCATAGTTCGAGAGGATAGACGTGCTCCGGGCGGCTACGAGCTCTTGGCGCAGGACATGACCATCGTCCACATCGCCCAGGAGTACCCCATCACGCCTAAGGAGCATGGCACCACCTTCCTCATGGACCATCGCCACCTTTGGCTGCGTTCGCGAAAGCAGCATGCCATTCTCCGCATCCGCCACGAAATCATCAGGGCTGCTCGCCAGTTCTTCGATGAACAGGGTTTCGTGCTTCTGGACGCTCCGATTTTCACGCCAGCCTCGGTGGAAGGGACCACTACTCTCTTTGAGAGCGACTACTTTGGCGGCAAGGCCTACCTGACGCAGAGCGGCCAGCTCTACGTGGAGGCAGGGGCAATGGCATTTGGCAAAGTCTACTGCTTCGGCCCCACCTTCCGCGCAGAGAAATCCAAGACGCGCCGCCACCTCACCGAGTTCTGGATGCTGGAGCCGGAAGTGGCCTACGCCGACCTCGACGATATTATGGCATTGGCCGAAGGGCTGATTGTCCACATCGTGCAGGCGGTGCTCAACAACCGTCGTGCGGAACTGGCGGTCATCGAACGCGACGTGGCGCCGCTGGAGCGCGTGCGCCCCCCATTCCCGCGCATTAGCTACGATGAGGCTGCCGACCTCCTGGAAGAAGCGGGCACGGGCTTCACGCGTGGGGACGACCTGGGCGGCACCGACGAAACGGTGCTCTCCCAGCAATTCGACAGGCCGGTGATGGTGCATCGGTACCCTGCGGCGGTGAAGGCCTTTTACATGAAAGACGACCCGGAACACCCTGGGCGAGTGCTGTGCGTCGATGTGTTGGCGCCCGAAGGCTATGGCGAGATCATCGGTGGCGGACAGCGTGAGGACGACTTGGAGACGCTGCAACAGAAGATCCGCGCGCACAACCTGCCTAGGGAGCCGTACGAGTGGTACCTCGATTTGCGCCGCTATGGCAGCGTCCCTCACTCCGGGTTCGGGATCGGCATCGAGCGGACGGTGGCCTGGCTGTGCGGTCTGTCCCACATTCGCGAGACGATCCCGTTCCCGCGCACCATGTACCGCATCTATCCATGAGTGCCTCAGTGGAGCGTAGACCAGTCGTTGCAGTGCTCGGCGGTGCCGTTTGCAGCCAGGAGATTAGCCAGCTCGCCTATGAGGTCGGGCGCCTCATCGCAGAGCAAGGGGGTGTTCTCATCTGTGGCGGACGGAGTGGAGTCATGGAGGCGGCCTGCCGAGGGGCCCAAGAGCATGGTGGCCTCACCGTGGGCATCCTGCCTGGGGATGACGCCGGCGAGGCGAATCCCTTCGTGCAGATTGCCATAGCTACTGGCCTCGGTGAGGCCCGCAATGTGCTCATCGTCAAGTCCGCGGATGCGGCCATCGCCGTAGACGGCGGCTATGGCACGCTCTCAGAGATTGCCTTCTGCCTGAAGCTTGGGGTACCTGTCGTTGGGGTGCAAACGTGGACGATAGATCCAGGCATCCACCAGGCGCACAGCGCCGCGGAGGCGGTGCAGATGGCCTTCCAATTGGCGAGCAGCAGGGCGCAGAGGAGATGAAAGTCCGGGCAACGATCGTAGTGCGTGGCATGGTGCAGGGGGTGGGGTTCCGCTACTACGCGTACCGACACGCCAAGGCGTTGGGGCTCAAGGGGTACGTCAAGAACCAGTGGGACGGCTCGGTATTAAGTGAGGTGGAGGGAGAGCGCGGCATGGTGGAAGAGTACATTAAGGCGCTAAAGGTGGGATCGCGCCTATCCAGCGTGCGCGACGTTGACATACACTGGGCAGAGTACAGCGGAGAATTCGACTCCTTTGAGGTAGCCTTTTGAGAGGAGCCTCTCCGGCGAAGACAGGGATGGCGGCGGACGACACCGGAGGCTCGGGACTGGAGTTCCATCGGCCGGTCAGAACCTCGAAATGTCGCATCGCAACGGACAAACGTCACTCAGACAAGCCCCGGAGCACAAGGAGGAGCAGTCGATGCAAGACCTGGCAGCGCTCATCAGAACTGTACCTGATTTCCCGAAGAAAGGCATCGGCTTCAAGGACATCACCACGCTCATCAAGCATGGCGACGCCTTCCGCCAAGCGGTGGACGCAATGCTCGCCCCTTTTGCGGAGGAGCACATCGACCTGATTTTGGGCGTCGAAGCGCGCGGCTTCCTCTTCGCCGCCGCCGCCGCCTACAAGTTGGGTGTGGGGGTGATCCCTGCCCGCAAACCTGGTAAGCTCCCGGCCAAAGTGGTGCGCGAAGAGTATGCCCTCGAGTACGGCACTGACGCCGTGGAAGTCCACGAGGACGCCATTAGCCCCGGGCAGCGGGTGTTGGTCATAGACGACCTGTTGGCCACCGGCGGTACAACTGCTGCGGCGGTGCGGCTTGTGGAGCGGCTCGGCGGGGTGGTGGTCGGCGTCTCCTTTCTCATCGAGCTTGCCTTCCTTCACGGGAGGGAGAAACTGAAAGGACAGAAGGTGCACGCGGTCATCAGCTGCGCATCCGAGTAAGAAGCGCGTTTTCAGAGGAATGAGCTTACTGAGCCAAGGATTCATCGAAGGGAGGAGTTTGAGGGAGAGGCACATGTCGGATCGCAGGGAAAGGCGGACAAGGGCTGGGTTCTGGAGAGGTTGGGGCATGGGCACTGCCTTGGTCGCGACGGCGCTGGTCGGGACTTGCTTTTGCCAGCAGTACGATTTCAGCTACTTCGCCCCTGTTGCCGTGGGAAACGGGGCGCGGGCACTCGCCATGGGGGGCGCGGGCGTCGCGGTCGTCAACGACGGCATGGCCACGGCCGTTAACCCCGCGGCTCTCGCCCGTATCTCTGGTTCACGCGCCCTGGTGGCCGGACGCTTCACCTTCGGCGGCCTCTCTGTGGACCCAAGTACACCCCTCCCTGCCGATGTGTCGCTGGAAGGGTCCCTCGGCTCCAATCTCGTCCCTGAGTATGTGGGTATCGTGGTCCCTCTTAGCACCATGCGTCGCCGCATCACCGGCTCGCTGGCGGTGCGCAGCATGTTGGACTTTGGGCGTTCCACCTTGTTCAGGCGGATCATTGGGCATGAGTTTCCCATCAAGAACTATCGCGACATAGAGCAGACCAGTACCGGCGGGCTCTATGCGCTCTCGGCAGCTCTTGGTGCCGAGCTGAACAGCCGGTTGGCGGCCGGCGTCACCGTCAACTTCCTGTCTGGGCGACAGCGGGTGGAATGGTCAGATCGCGCCGCCGAGGAGGGCGTGGAGCAAGAGCAAGGGAGCTGGCGACGCGAGAACAAGTTGTCTGGCTTTTCCCTGGACGTGGGGTGCAAAGCCAATGTGAGCCGCTTCTTGGACCTCGGGCTGAAGCTGTCGCTTTCGCACACGCTGACCCTCGTACGCCCGACTCTGGTGGCAGGCGGCGTCGACACCACCAGCGCCGACCTCAACCTGAAGGTGCCCATGTTCCTCACCATCGGCGCGGCCGTGCGACCGGCGCAACGGCTTTGTCTGGCCTTCGACTTCCATTGGGCAGGCTGGTCGAAGGCGTCATTGGATTCGGCCATCACGGCTCCTGGCCTGCCTCTGCCGGATGCCAATAGCCTCCATGTGGGAGTAGAGTACCTGTTCCCTATCAGAGAGGTGGTTCTCCCCGTGCGCCTCGGCTTTCACACCGACCCGCGCCTGGAGCGTGAATTCGCCACTGAACCATCCAGCCATCGTGGGGATGCCATCGCCGGGCTAGCTTTCTCGGCCGGCGCAGGGATACAGTCGTCCCGGGTAAGTTTTGACCTCTCGGTGGACTTTGGCCTGAGCACCTACACGGGGCGCAACGTGTTCGAGGAACAAGCGGAAGGCTGGTCGGTCAAGGAACGCACGGTCAAAGTAGTCCTCGCCGCTCAGGTAAAAGTCCAATGATAGGTGCGACAAGAAGATCGCGCAGCCGCGTTCGCCGCGCCGGGCTGTCTCCGGCGGCGAACCGCTACATCGTGGGGAGAGGCTCCTGCGCCTGGAGCCGTTCCTGCCTCTGTTGGAGGAAGCAATGAAGAAGCCGCAGTTTGAGGAGGTGCCGGTCGAGCGCCTCCGCTGGCACTGTGATCCAGCAACCCTGCCGTTTTCCTCAACTGCAGAGGTTTCCATAGCAGAGAAGATTCTGGGACAAGATCGCGCAGTGCAGGCCCTGCGCATGGGGTTGGACATCAGCAGCGTGGGTTACAATATCTTCGTGACTGGCCAGGCGGGCACAGGCCGCACCACCACGGTGCGCCGCCTGCTGGCAAGCCGCCGTGGCCAAGCAATTCCCGACGACAAGCTGTACGTGAACAATTTCAAGAATCCTGATGCCCCCATGGCCATTAGCCTGCCGGCAGGAAAGGGCAGGGCCTTCCGCAAGGAGATGGCGGAGACGATCGCCGCGCTGCGCAGGCAGATCCCGCAACTTTTCGAGAGCGACCAATACGCCCAACGCCGCCAGCGCCTGCTGGACTCGTACGGTGAGCAGGAGCGCAAAGTGGTCGAGGCCTTCGAAGCGCGGGCACGCAAGGAGGGCTTTGCCGTCATTCAGGTGCAGGTGGGGCCGATGACCAAGCCCGACTTAGTGCCGATTATCGAGGGCTCACCTGTGCCAATGGAGCAGCTGGACCTGTTGGTGGCCCAAAATCGTCTGCCAGCAGCCGACGCCGCACGTCTCAAGAAAGCTTATCCCGAGCTGCTCAAAGAGCTGCCCAATGTGCTCAAGGAACTGCGCAAGAGCCAGGCTGCCCTGCGGCGGAAGCTGAGCGAACTGGACGCCCATTTTGCCCATGACCTGGTAGCGCCGGCAATAGCCGACCTGAAGGAGAAATACAAAGATAGGAAGGTGCATCGCTACCTGGATGAGGTGCAAGAGAGCATCCTGGAGCGACTGGACCTCTTCCGCAGGGCGGACGGTGAAGGCGAGCGCGGCTCCTCCGGCGGCGTTGACCCTTTTCTGGACTACCAGGTCAACCTCATCGTCGATAATGCCGAGACCAAGGGGGCACCGGTCATCTTTGAGAATTCACCTACCTACCAGAACCTTTTCGGCACCATCGAACGGGCGGTGGACAGCCGCGGCATGTGGCGCGCCGACTTTACCAGGATCAAAGCCGGCTCTTTTCTGCGCGCCAATGGCGGCTTCTTAGTGATCAACGCCTTGGATGCCCTGGTAGAACCAGGCGTCTGGCAGACCCTGAAGCGCACCCTGCGCAACCGACAAGTGGAGATCCAGAGCTTCGAGCCGTTCTTCATGTTCGCCTCCACGGCACTGAAACCGGAGCCCATCCAGACCGACGTCAAAGTGATCATGATCGGCGACCCGTGGATTTATCAGGTGCTCTTTTATCAGGACGACGACTTTAAGAAAATCTTCAAGGTGAAGGCGGACTTTGACAGCGTCATGCCGCGTGGCGAGCCGAACGTGCTCCAGTACGCCTCATTCATCCGCAAAATCTGCAGTGACGAGAAGCTGCTACATTTCGACCGCTCGGCCGTGGCGGCAGTGGTCGAATACGGCGTGCGCTTAGCTGGCCGCCAGAACAAGCTCTCCACCCGTTTCAACTACATCGCCGACCTGGTGCGCGAGGCGCACTACTGGGCTGCCCAGGAAAAAGCCACCATCGTCACCGCCAAGCACGTGGACAAGGCCTTGGAAGAGAAGGTGGAGCGAGTGAGCCTCATCGAGGACAAGATCCGCGAGCTGATTGCGGAAGGCACGTTGATGATCGACACCGAGGGCAGCAAGGTCGGCCAGGTCAACGGCTTGTCGGTCATCGACCTGGGGGACTATGCGTTCGGTCACCCCTGCCGTATCACCGCGCAGACGGCCATGGGACGCGCCGGCATCATCAACATCGAGCGGGAGGCAGAGCTGAGCGGCCCCACGCACAACAAGGGCGTGCTGATCTTGGCCGGCTACCTGCGCGGCAAATTCGCCCAGGACAAGCCTCTAAGCATGAGCGCCAGCATCTGCTTTGAACAGAATTACAGCGGGGTGGATGGCGACAGCGCCTCTTCCACCGAGATCTACGCCCTGCTCTCCAGCCTGGCTGATCTGCCCTTGCGCCAGGACATCGCCGTGACAGGCTCCGTGAACCAGAAGGGCGAGATTCAACCCATCGGCGGAGTCAACGAGAAGATCGAGGGCTTTTACCGCGTGTGTGAGGTGCGAGGCCTCACCGGGCAGCAAGGGGTCATCATCCCGCGGCGGAACGTTGATGACCTGGCGTTGCACAAGGAAGTGGTGGAGGCCGTGAAGAAAGGCATGTTCCACATCTATCCGGTGGACACCGCCGACCAAGGCATCACCATTCTGACGGGCGTTCCGGCAGGCGAGCGCGGCCCCGACGGTCGCTTCCCCGAGGGGACGGTCAATGCGCGCGTGGACGCCCGCTTGCGAGAATTGGCAGAGGGACTTCGCCAGTTTGCCTCTGTGCCGATCGAACAGGAACAGAACTGAGGAGCAAGAGACCGGTATGCAGAACCTTTACTTTGCGCTCTTAGGAATGACCGCGGGGATTCTTGGGGGTGCTTTTGGCATCGGGGGCGGGGTGCTCATGGTGCCGGTGATGGTCCTTTTCATGAAGGTAGAGACGCACGTGGCCATCGGCACTTCTTTGGCCGTCATCATCCCCATCTCCATAGCAGGTGCGCTGCGGCACTTTACCCTCCACAACGTCGATTCCCACATCGCCCTTCCGGCTGGCATTGGCGGCATAGTCGGCGCGGTGATCGGGGCCACACTCATCGCCAACCTGCCGGCGGTGTACGCCAAGAAGGGGCTGGGCATCTTCCTGGTCTACACGGCCATCCGCCTGCTTCTGTCCAAGTAGCCGGGAGCGAAGAACGTTGGCAAGCGGCCGGCCTGGCAGGTTAGCACTTTGGCTTGAAGACCTGAAGGCATCCTTGCACCCAGGCAGGGTGATTCTCCCGCTGTTGCGGCTGCAGGAGCAGGGCCGAAGAAACGCGCTGGACGTGCGCCTCCGGCACGAGGAGCTGGCTTTTCCCTCTCTGCCGGTTCCTTTCGCCGGCTTCCGCTTGCTCCTCATGTCCGATCTCCACATTGACCAGGATCCGGACCTGCCGCAGGTGGTGCTGGAGAGGCTGGGCGGCTTGGAGGTGGACGTGGCTTGCCTTGCGGGCGACTTCCGCCGACGCATCCTCGGAGACCACCGGCCTGCGCTAGAGCTCTTGAGACCCATCGTTCAGGCCATCAACGCCCACGAGGGGATTTTCGCGGTGCGCGGCAACCACGACAGCGCCCAACTCATCGCCGAACTGGCCGCTCTTGGCGTGCACGTCCTCGACAACCGCGCACATGCGGTCGTCCGCCAGGGGGAGCGCCTCTGGCTCGGCGGTGTCGATGACCCACATCTCTACCGGGCGCACGATGTGGCCGTGGCCATGAAGTCTGTGCCGTCCGGCGAGTTCACCATCCTCCTTGCCCATTCCCCGGAGGCCTATGCCGAGGCGGCCAGGGCGGGGGTGGCTCTCTACCTGTGCGGCCACACGCACGGCGGGCAAGTGCTGCTCCCGGGGATCGGTTCCTTGGTCAAGAACATGCGCGCCCCCATGGCCTTGCATCGCGGCTTCTGGCGCTACGATGGCATGCTGGGCTTCACCAGCACGGGCGTGGGCTCCGGCTCGGTCTTTGCGCGCTTCAACTGTCCACCGGAGATGGTGCTGCTCACGTTGCGGCGGGGGGAGAGGGCGATGAGACTGTAAGGCTGCCTCAGGACTCTTGCGATTGGGGTTTGCAAAGCGCTTCCCGCTGCGGGGAGTCCTCCTTGCAGGAGTGCACTGCCAGAATGGTGTGGGGGCGAAGCTGCGGAGATCTATTCAGCCTCTCCAGTTGATTCAACGACGTCTGGCCAAATGGTCCGAATAACTTCGTCAAGGGTACCCACACCTGTCACATTGATGACTACCCCATTTTGAGCCAGAGATTGACCTACCTCCTGTGCGTTCTCGGCAGCGATGAACAAGCGCTCCACACAGTGGGCCAGTGGGGATTGTTCGCCCGGAACGAGCGTGCGGCTGAGCGCTTGGCAAAACGCCGGGGAGACGGGGCGGATCTTCTGGAACAGGTCCAGCTCACCGACAAACAAGGTGCCAAGAGGTATTTCTCTCTGGAAATACGAGGACAGCATGCTCATAGCCAGAGGCAGGTCGAGAGTCACGTGGTATGGTCTGCCACCAGGCAGGGCACAATTGATTTCGAAGGTAAGGTCCGAGATGTCAATGTCGTGCATAGCGCTGACAATGCCCACAAGTTGGGTCAATTTCTGACGAGGTAGATAGGGAGCCTTGATTCCGGGGCGATCGCCGTATTTGGGTAGCTTCACCAGGGCCTGTACCTCGATAAGGTCTCCTGGACTGCCCGGCAGGAAACCGAAGGCTTGACTTGCTTTGGCCGTGACGTGCTTAGACTTCTCCAGGCAGCCGTCGTTGGTCATGACCAAAGTAAGTGGCTCATGCCGCTCTGGCCCAAAACGGTTCTTTGGGACGAAGAGGGGGCGCAGCCTCATTGCTTTGCGCAGGTAGAGCACGCAGTCGACGTTGTGCTCAAGGCTCCGGGGCCCCGCGATAGCCCCGCCCTTCGTGATGTGACCGATGAGAAGGACGGTAAACCCATGTTCCTTAGCCCAGCGATTGAACTCGAAGAGACGTTGATAGGGCTTTGACGAGGTAGGGGCCGTCCCTAACCCCTGAAGGGAGTCAACTACCACAAGGTCGACTCCCGCATAAGGTGCCTTCTGACCCAAGACGTGGCGGGCAAGGAAGTCCGGAAGTCCCTCCATCCCACTCACTGACGCATCGATGGCGAGGTTTTCTCCAACCCTCTTCTCAGCCTGTTCTAGCAATTGGTGTCTCTTAATGTGCTCTCGCGTTTTCTCGAGACCATCCAGCCAACTGGTTGACCTAACTGCCTCGGGGTCGTTTCCGCGGCGGTGAGCGAATATCTGACTCTCGATCTTGTGCTTGATATCGGACGGGGACTGTTCAAGCGCGAGATATAGGACCTTGTGCCCCGTGCTAGCGAAGTCGGTAGCTATCTGCAGAGCTAACGTGGTCTTGCCGCCCCCTGGTGGGCCGCTGAGAAGGTACGTCCCTCCTGCCGCTAGCCCCGGATGGTTGGCGTCCTCTGCGAACCAGGGGATGCTATTGAGCTTAATGAACTCATGTCGCTCCAGTCTGATCTCGCTAAGTTTTGGCATAAGCCACCCCGTGCACAATTGTGACGGCACCCCTTCCTACAACCTCGACGCGCAACGCTCTAACACTAGAGCTGGCGGCACGACGCCCTCGCTCATAGCCGCTCAGCTGACGCAGCCAGCCATCTTCTGCCCGCACTAGTGATCTCCCACATTCCCCTTGGCGAGTCGGAAGCGAGGAGGCCTTCCCTCACTATAGAGTTACGGGCCCACCGGGCGGTATTGCGCCAGCGGATCTGCCCGGGATCAGAGGGAAGCGGCTGGTGATCGTAAGCCTTCAAGCGGTGGGCGATTTTCGACTCCACTCTGTCGAGAACTTCCGCCATTGAGGCAGAGCCCCCAAGCTCTACCAAGCTCTCGAGAATCGGCAGGCGAAACTCACTTTCAGGCGTTCTCAGGCCACGCTTCAGTCTCTCAGCCACTTTTCGGCTCCTCCGGGCTCGCCTGGAAGCCTTGACGGCGGAAGAGATAGCAAGCCATTCTCGTTGCAGTTCGCTGACCTTAGAGCGAAGAGCCGTCATTTGCGACCCCTTCTCCATCAGTTCCCTGGCGGCATCGTACCTGCCGCCCTCAAAGGCGCGCGCGCCTTCTCGATTGATCGCGGCAATTGCGCTGTCGAGTTCCTCGAGGACGATCTCAAAAGCAATCGAGACCTCGTTCTGCTCCATGAACCCTACCTCTGTTGGCTCGGACAACTGACCCCACTACCGCTGCCTCCGGACTGTCCCGTATGTTATGTAGTCTTGCCCAAAACCAGCTGACTCTGCAGGTCACTTCACCTCGTACTTCGCCCGCCCCTCTTTGTAGATGTTGCCACCGTGGCAGTCCTGGGCCACGATGGCGGGAAAGTCACGCACCTCCAACCGCTGGATGGCCTCGGCGCCCAGGTCCTCGTAGGCAACGACTTCCGACTTGAGGATCGACTTGGCGATCAGGGCGGCTGCACCCCCGACTGCGGCAAAATAGACTGCCTTGTGCGTGCGCAGTGCCTCGGCCACCTCCGGCCCCATCTCCCCCTTGCCGATCATGCCCTTCAGTCCCTGTCGGATCAGCGTTGGCGCGTAGGGGTCCATGCGATAGCTGGTGGTGGGCCCCGCCGAACCAATCGGCATGCCCGGCCTGGCCGGTGATGGCCCCACGTAGTAGATGAGCTGCCCCTTCACGTCGATGGGCAGCGGTTTGCCCTCGGCCAGCAGGTCGACCAAACGCTTGTGCGCCGCGTCTCGCCCCGTGTAGATGACACCGGTAATCAACACACTGTCGCCCACGCGCAGCTTTTCCACTTGCTCGTCGGTCAGCGGCGTGGTGATCCTGATTGCATCTGCCATGGTTGACTCCCTCACGCGTTCATGGTGTACGTTGCAGGCGCTCAGATGACCGCCGTCTTGTGCCGGGCGGCATGGCATTGCGTGTTCACCGCGGCCGGCAGCGAAGCGATGTGGCACGGGTACACTTCCACATGCACATCAAGCGCAGTGGTCCGGCCGCCAAGCCCTTGCGGTCCGATGCCTAACCTGTTGATGCGCTCTAAGAGCTCAACCTCCATTTCGGCATAAAAAGGGTCCGGGTGGCGCTGGCCAATGGGCCGCAGCAACGCCTTCTTGGCCAACCATGCGCACTTTTCGAAGGTGCCACCAATGCCCACGCCGACGATCACCGGCGGACAGGGGTTGCCTCCAGAGCGACTCACCCGGTCCACGACAAAGTTCTTCACCCCCTCCAGGCCATCGGCCGGGCGGAGCATGCGCACCTCACTCATGTTCTCGCTGCCTCCCCCTTTGGGGGCAACGGTGATGGTAATCTTGTCACCCGGCACAATTTCCGTCCACACCACCGGCGGGGTGTTGTCCTTGGTGTTCACCCGACGCAGCGGATCGCCGACTATGGACTTGCGCAGATAGCCCTCTCCGTACCCCTTGCGCACACCTTCGTTGAGCGCTGCCCAAAGGTCGCCGCCGACAACGTGCACGTCTTGACCGATCTCCACGAAGAGGACGGCGAAGCCGGTATCCTGGCACATGGGAAACTGGCCTTCGCGGGCAATGGCGGCATTTTCGATGAGCTGGTCCAAAATCGCCCGGGCGGTAGGCGACTCTTCCTTCTCCCGAAAGCGCTTGAAGCTCTCGATAACATCCTCATCCAGCTGATAATTGGCGGCGATGCAGAGCTCCGCTACCGTCTTCACAATGTCGTTGACGTGCACGTCTCTCATAGCAGATGCTCCTCGATGACCACGATCTTCCTCTCCTTGGGCAGGGTCTCTTTGCTGACCTCGAAGCTGCTGCCCTTGATGCGCTCCACGTTCCGTTTGCCTTTCAGGAACTCATCGACTTTGTCCAAGGGGAAGCCCAGCACATCGGTCTTGTAGTGCATGGGCACCACGATCTTCGGCTTGAGTGCCTCGACCACCTCCCATGCTTCGCGATGGTCTATGGTGAAAAATCCCCCGACTGGCACAAAGAGGATGTCCACGGCGCCGATCTCCTGCACTTGCGCAGGCGCGAGCGTGTGGCCAAGGTCACCGCAGTGGCAGATACGCAGCTCATCTGCCTCCATCACGAACACGGTATTGTGGCCGCGCTCTTTGCCGCCGGACTTGTCGTGAAAGGTGGCCACCCCCTTGAAGGTGATCCCTTTCGCCTCATGGCGGCCAGCGCCCAGTACCACTTCTGGCGCCCCGGGGAGGTTCTTGTGCCCCGCGTGGTCAGGGTGGCTGGCATGGCTCACAAAGACCACGTCCACCACCTCAGTGATCGGCTTGTAGCCGACTGCTCCGTCGTAGGAGCCAGCCACATAAGGGTCGCTGAGGACTTTGACCCCTTTGGCCGTCTCGAACAGGAAGGCATCATGCCCGAGCCAGGTAATGTTCATGGTCAGGTCCCTCCTCTCTTTGCGACTGCAATCTTGAGCAAACAAAAAGGTGGGCCCACATCCTCAGGAACCCACCTTCACTCCTCTGCCCTGCATCGTTCAAGCGTACACGCTGACCACTTTCCTGTCTCTGCCGCGACGCTCGAACTTGACTCTGCCGTCTACCAGCGCAAAAAGGGTGTTGTCTTTGCCAATGCCCACATTGGCCCCCGGATGGATGTGCGTGCCGCGCTGGCGGACCAAAATGCTTCCGGCAGTCACCAACTGGCCATCGAAGCGCTTGACGCCCAGCATCTGGGGATTGCTGTCGCGGCCGTTTCTGGAACTGCCAACACCTTTCTTGTGTGCCATGCTCTCAACCTCCTCACGGTCAACAGCCGCTCACGCGGCAAGGATCTTCTCAATCTTCAGCCGGGTGTAGTGCTGCCGATGCCCCTTCTTGACCTTGTAGCCTTTGCGGCGCTTCTTCTTGAAGACGATGATCTTGGGACCACGACCGTGTGCAACCACTGTCGCCTGCACGGTTGCCCCTTCGATAGTCGGTGTGCCCACGCGCACCTGCCCCTGGTCGGCCAGAAGGTAGACCTGACCAAAGTCCAGGGTGGCGCCTACCTCGGCATCAACCTTCGGGGCGATGATTTCGGCACCTTGCTCCACCCGGAACTGCTTGCCTGCTATGTCCACAATTGCGTACATGAAATGCGACCTCCGTCGTTCTTGGCTGTGGCAAAAAGCGGGCTAAATATAGCAAATCACCGCCTCTTTGTCAAGCTTTAAATGTGTCGGTGATGTCCGCGTTGGTCTTCTTGGAGATAACCCGGAACTCGTTCATGGGCAGCTTGGGCTCCGGCACCACGGCAATGTGCACCCGGAAGCGCCACATTAGCTGCCTAATCTTGCTCACGAGGCCGCTCTCCAGAAAGTCGGCCATCTCGGGGTGGACGCGCAGATCCAGGCGGCGGAGACGGCTCTGCGAGCGGAAGCGCTTCAGCCAGCGCTCGATGCGAGTGGCCACGGTGGTCTTGGAGGTGACCCGCCCGGTCCCTTCACAGGTCGGACAAGGCTCGCTCAACGCATAGAGCAGACTGGGACGGATGCGCTCGCGGGTCATCTCCACCAGCCCGAACTCGCTGATGGGCGCCACGTTCACCTGCGCCCGGTCCTTCTTCAACTCCTGCAAAAACTCCTGGTACAGCCGCTGCTTGTGCTTCTCGTCAGTCATGTCGATGAAATCGATGACAATGAGACCACCAAGGTCACGGAGGCGCAGCTGCCGGGCGATCTCCCTGGCCGCCTCGAGGTTGATTTTGAGGATGTTCTGCTCATGGTCCCGTTTGCCCAAGAACTTGCCGCTGTTAACGTCGATGACCACCATCGCCTCGGTGTGGTCGATGATGATGTAGCCGCCGCTCTTCAGCCACACCTTGCGGGCGATGCTCTTCTCGATCTCGGATTCTATGTTGTAGGCATCAAAGACCGGTTCGCTCTTGGTGTACAGCTGGACACGATTCACCAGCGTGGGGGCGACATCCCGAAGGTAGGCCACAATCTCCTTGTACAGCTTCTTGGAGTCGATGACCAGGCTGTTGATGTCGCTGGTGAACAGGTCACGAATGACGCTAGAGGCCATGCCCACATCCTTATGCACCAGGGCCGGCGGGCTGGTACGTTTTGCCTTCTGGTTCAGTTTCTCCCACGAGGACAGCAGGTTCTCCAGGTCGTTGCGCAGCACCTCCTCGCTCTTGCCCTCGGCAACCGTGCGCACAATGAGGCCGAAGCCTTCCGGACAGATGCGCTTGGCAACCTTTTTCAGGCGATTGCGCTCGCGCACATTGGCAATCTTGCGCGACACGCCGATCATGGGGTCGTCGGGGACGAGCACTAAAAACCTGCCCGGCAAGGAGAGCTCGGTGGTGACGCGCGCGCCTTTGCTGCCGATGGGCTCTTTGGTCACCTGCACCAGCAGCTCCTGTCCCTCGCGAATGGTCGGGCCGCGGTAGGAGCGACGCCGCTCCCTGCCCCTCTGCCTGACCTCGATGACCGAATCGTACGCGCGGATGGTCTCTCCCACGTCGGAGAAGTGGAGAAAGGCGTCTTGGGGCAGACCGATATCCACAAAGGCAGCGTCCATCCCTTTCACGACGTTGACGACCCGCCCGATGTAGATATCCCCCACCATGCGCTCGTTTTCCGGGCGCTCGATGAAAAGCTCCACCAGCCGGCCGTCTTCGAGGATCGCGATGCGGGTTTCGCTAGTGGCGACGTTTATGACAATGTCCTTCTTCATGTTCCTATCCTGAGTTGCAAGGAAAGATGCAATACTTGCGCACTTCGCACGCTACACTTCCAGGGGAGTGCGACTCACCTCCCCAAAATTGACCGCCAGCCTGGTGCGCACGACGGACATCGGCGGCAGCGCCTGGTCAGAGCACTGCAGCAAGGCTGCCAGCACTTCCTCCACGCGCGCCGTCTTGCCATTGTCCAGGCCCAACTGCAGGAAGAGCTCCTGGCCATCCTTGCGCACCTCGATGCGACGGAGGAAAGGTCTTATGTCGACTTCGACCGTACCTTCCGCCTTTTGCCGCTGCACGCGAATCGCCGGTTCCGCCAAGAGCGCTGCCGCCCTCTGCGCCAGGTCCTGCCTGGGAGGGCCATCCAGGAAAGTCACTTCGTACTCGGCCAGGGTGATGAGTGCGGTGAGGGAGCTCCCCTTGCCGTACAAGGGTCTGATCTCCATGACTTCCAACCCTTCGGGCAGCTGGGCCCCCAGGAGCATGGCAAGGTTTGGGTGAGGAGCTGCCAGGCACTGGAAATCCAGATACTCTGCCTCGCTCTCGTGCCCCACGGCTAAGGCTGGCCCATAGGCGATCTTGGGCCGTGGATTGAAGCCTTGCGAATAGGCCAGCTGGATGCCGGCGCGGGCGAATGCCCTCTCGAACACCCGCACCACATCCAAATGCGAAAGGAAGCGTGCCAGGCCGCGCTTGCGGTAACGCATGCGCATCAGGCGGGGCACTCCCGGCGCCGGGGCTGGCGCGGCCCTCTTTCTACCCCTGCCGTACAGGCTCGTTGCCGGGGTGGGAGCCGTGGGGCCTGGCACTTGTTCGCGGGCCATGAGCTCCTTGCACGCCACGTGCTCCATCAGGCCGCAGGCGTGACAGCGATCGAGCCGGCAGTCGCTGGTCTCGGTGGCATTTGCTGCCCTCAAGCGCTCGGCGACCAGAAAGCGCTTGCTCACCCCTTTATCGATGTGGTCCCAGGGCAGAGGCCCGTCCAGCGGGCGCGGCCCCAGGTACCAGGCAGGGTCGATGCCCGTGCGGGCGAAGGCATCCTCCCAGCGCTTCACCTCGAACAGCTCTGACCACCCTTCCAGGCGCGCCCCGTTGCGCCACGCCTGTTCGATGGCCGCGCCCAGCCGACGGTCACCGCCTGCCAGGATCCCTTCCACGAAAGCGACGTTGGGATCGCGCCAGCTGATGTGCACGTTCTTTGCTCGCACCAGGTCACAGACGCGATGGATCTTGTCGTTCATGGTCGCCCGGTCGCTTTGCTCCTCCCATTGGAAGGGCGTGTGTGGCTTGGGCACAAAGGGCGACACCGACACATTGACCCTATTGCCCTGGCCATAGCGGCGCGCAATTCTGGCCACCTCGTTGATAAGCGCAGCGATGCCCTGCAGGTCCTCGTCGGTCTCCGTGGGCTGGCCCACCATGAAGTAAAGCTTGATGACCGTCCACCCCTCGCTAAAAGCCAATTCAGCAGCGCGCAGCAGATCCTCGTTTGTGTTCGTCTTGTTGATCACGGCTCGCAATCTGGCCGTTCCTGCCTCCGGGGCCAGCGTCAGTCCAGACCTGCGCACGCCGCTGGCAAACTGCGCCATCTCCTTGGTGAAGGACTCCGGCCGCAGTGACGGAAAGGAGATGCTGACCATCTTCTCCTTGAAAGCTGCCGAGAGCCTTTCCAGAAGTGGCCGCAGCTGGCTATAGTCCGAGGTGGACAACGAGAGCAGCGACACTTCGTCGAAGCCCGAACGGGCGATCCCTTCCTTGGCTTGGTGGAGAATGTCCTCCACGCTGCGCTCCCGCACCGGCCGGTAGATGAATCCCGCGTTGCAGAAGCGGCACCCGCGCGTGCAACCGCGCATCACCTCGATGGTCAGGCGGTCGTGAGCAATGCCGATCAGCGGCACCAAAGGCGCCGTGGGGTAGTGCTCAGGCTTCAGGCGCTCCACGACGCGTGCCCGCACCTTCTCGGGCACATCCTTGCGCAACGGGCGGATGCTCTGCTGTCGGCCTTGCCCATTGGCTGTGGGCCCGTAGAAACGCGGAACATAGACCCCTGGCACGCCTGCCAAGCAGAACAGGGCCTGTTCGCGGTCCAAGCCTTCCCTCTTGGCCGCCAGCACCACCCTGGCTATTTCCAAGATTGCCTCCTCGCCGTCGCCAATCAGAAAGGCGTCCACGAATTCCGCCAGCGGCTCCGGGTTGAACGCGCACGGCCCGCCGCCGAGCACGAGGGGCGTCAGAGCCTGCCTTTCCATGGCCCGCAACGGGATGCCCGCAAGATCGAGCATGTTCAGCACCGTCGGGTAGTGCAGCTCGTACTGCAGGGTAAAGCCGATGATATCGAAATCGGCAAGGCTGCGCTTCGACTCCAGAGAGAAGAGTGGAATGGCATGGCGACGCAGGGCATCCTCCATGTCCACCCACGGCGCATACACCCGCTCTGCCACTATCCACGGCTCGCGATTGAGCAGGTGGTACAGGATGTCGAAGCCGAGGTAGGACATGCCCATCTCGTACACATCCGGGAAGGCCAGGACCACCCGCAGATCTACCTCGTCGAACGGCTTGTGGACAACGTTCACTTCGTTGCCCAAGTAGCGTCCCGGCTTGCTCACCCGCGGCAGAATGCGCTGTTGCAGTATGTCTCGAGGGACAACCGCCATATGCTCTCAATCACGAAATAGCGAAAATCCCCGTCACGATCGGCCGACGGGGATAGATTGCGATGCTCGTGCACTCCCCCATCCGTGAACCCTCAGCGCTGGGCCCGATGTGGCACCTGGAAATCTGTTGCTCCGTTTAGTTGCGCTTTCTAAAGCCCTGGGCGTACTGGAACCCAGCTGCTACCGCCTTCTCATTGATTGCCAGAAGCTCTTTTCTCTTGATCGCCTCGGGCAAGGTGGCGAGCACCTGCTCCTTGCTCAAGATGCCGGTGAAACCGATGTAGGCACCCAGCGCCACCATATTCGCCACGCGCGTGTTACCCAACTCATCGGCCATCTTGGTTGCCGGCAGGGGCAACACTTCGACGTCGCTCCGCTGCACGGTGCGGTCAATCAGCGAGCTATCGTAGATGACCAGCCCACCCGCCTGCACTTCGGGCTCGAATCTGTCCAATGACGGCAGGTTCATGGCAATGAGCACCGTGGGCACCGAAACCACCGGCGAGCCAATGCGCGCCGTGGAAAGGTTGACGTGGCAGTTGGCGGTACCGCCTCGCATCTCCGGGCCGTAGGAGGGGATCCAAGACACATTGTAGCCGGCGCGCATTCCCACTTCAGCAAGGACCAGCCCGAGGAGCAGAATCCCCTGGCCACCGAACCCAGCCACCTTGAGTCGGGGGTTGCGGTAGCGCTCGGCAGGAAGGACCACGGCCTCCGCTGCGACAGACGGCCCAGCTGGAATCTCCAGCAGCTTGGCCAGGTCCTCGCGCACGAACTGGCGGGGCCCCAAAGGCGTCGCCTCTGCTTCGCCCGTCTTGTCTCTATACACGCCCAATGGGAAGTAGTTCATCATCTGCTCTTGGATCCAGCGGATCGCCTGCGTCGGTGCCATCTTCCACCCGGAGGGGCAGGCAGACAGGACCTCGACGAGGGAGAAGCCTTTTCCTTCCGCCTGCACCTGCAGTGCCTTGCGCACGGCCCGTCGTGCCTGCGCGATGTGCTTGGCATCAGTCAACGCCACCCGCTCGATGTAGACAGGGGCCTCCAGGGTGGAGAGCAGTTCGCAGACCCGCAAGGGGAACCCCTCATTGCTCGCCTTGCGTCCGTAGGGCGAGGTGGTGGTCTTTTGCCCAATGAGAGTCGTGGGAGCCATCTGGCCGCCGGTCATTCCGTAGATGGCGTTGTTCACGAAAAAGACCGAAATCTGCTCGCCGCGATTGGCCGCATGGATGATCTCGGCAGTGCCAATAGCCGCCAAGTCGCCATCCCCCTGGTAGCTAATCACGATGCTGTGCGGATACACACGTTTGATGCCGGTCGCCACGGCGGGGGCACGCCCATGGGCGCATTGGATGTTGCCAGTGCGGAAGTAGTAGTAGGCAAACACACTGCAGCCCACTGGGCTTATCATGATTGCACGATCGCGGAGATTGAAATCATCCAAAGCCTCTGCGAGCAACTTGTGCAAAATGCCATGGCCACATCCTGGGCAGTAGTGGGTGGTCGTCTTGTCGGCCCCCGGTTTCCGCTCATAGACCGCATAGAACGAGTCAGCCTTTCGCAGTACTTTCTCCGCCATGATCAGCCCTCAATGTATTTCGAGATAACTTGTTGGACCTCTTCGGTGGTCGGCACCACGCCGCCCATGCGGGAGTAGAATTCCACCGGACACCTGCCCACGACCGCCAGGCGCACATCGTCGACCATTTGGCCATTGGAAAGCTCCGTCACCAACAAACGGTCGACGCGTTCGGCAAGCTCGGCCAGGGCCGCCTTTGGAAAAGGCCACAGGGTGATTGGTCGAAGCATGCCCACCTTCTCCCCTTGCCCTCGAAGAAGATCCACCGCCGATTGTACCACTCGGGAAACGATGCCGTAGGCGACCACCACCAGGCGGGCGTCGTCCACATGGTAGGCCTCGTAGCGCACCTCCTGGCGCTCGATCTCGGCATACTTGGCCTGCAACTTCTGGTTGTGGCGCTCCAGAATTTCCGGCTCCAATTCGATGGAAGTGATCAAGCGATACTGGTCATCGTCGTCCACGTGCAGTGCCCACTCCTTTGCCGGCAACTCGGTGACCGGCGGTGGGAATTCCACAGGCTCCATCATTTGGCCGATGAAGCCGTCCACCAGCAGCGCCGCCGGATTGCGGTATTTGTCGGCAAGCTCAAAGGCCAACATGGCCAGATCACACATCTCCTGGGCAGAATTGGGCGCCAGGACGATGAGCTTGTAGTTGCCGTGGCCTCCGCCCTTCACCATCTGATTGTAGTCGCTCTGCTCAGGGGCGATATTCCCCAAGCCAGGCCCGCCGCGATTCACGTTGACCACCACCAGCGGCAGCTCCGCGCCGGCAGCGTACGACAGCCCCTCCTGCTTGAGACTGATGCCCGGGCTGGAAGAGGCGGTCATCACGCGCTGTCCCCCCGAGGCGGCGCCGTAGACCATGTTGATCGAAGCCACCTCGCTCTCGGCCTGGATGAAGGTCCCCCCCACCAGAGGCATGTAGTAGGCAGCGGCTTCAGCGATCTCGGAGGCAGGCGTGATGGGGTAGCCGAAAAAGTAGCGACACCCGGCCAGGATGGCCCCTTTCACCACCGCCTCGTTTCCCTTGATGAGCTGCTTAGCCATTGGCCTCTACCTCCTCCCCCACGTAGCCCTTCTTGTAGACAGCCATCGCCCCCGGCTCTGGACAGGCGTAGAAGCAGATGCCGCACCCTGTGCAGCCCTCCCCTTTGTACCCAGCAGGGTGATAGCCCATGCGATTGAGCTTCGCCTGCGCAAACAGGACCTTCACTGGACATGCAGCAATGCACAGTCCGCACCCCTTGCATTCATCCTCGCGGAAAACGACCTTCGCCTTTGCCAATCCCACCTGCGTCTCTGTCATCGTCTCCCTCACGCCTCCGTTTCACGTTCGCCGTTCTGCAACGAAAAGGGAGCCGGGCGAAGGCTCGGGCTCCCTGGGCTTCTGCGCAGTATGGTGCGCCACTGCGTGTATCAGATCTCCGACTTTCCGGGATTCTACCATTCACTCCTTCCGCCAGAGGCAACCGATCTTGAACCGCCCTAATTATAGCAAATTCGCGGTGAAGAAACAAGCGCTTTTTCCTGCGCGCCCTCGGCCCGCTACAGGAAGGGGTTGAGGCGTCGCTCGTCGCCAATTGTCGTGGGCTCGCCATGGCCTGGGTAGACCTGCACCTCGTCTGGCAAGGCCAGCAGCTTGCTGCGTATCGAGGCAAGGAGGCTACGATGCGACCCGCCGGGGAGATCGGTGCGGCCCACAGATTCCCGAAACAGGGTGTCGCCCGAGAAAACGACGCCGTCGTGGTAAAAGCAGATGCTGCCCGGCGTGTGGCCCGGGGTGTGCAGCACGCGGAATGCCAGGCTGCCAAGTCTGACCTCATCACCTTCCGAGAGCCAGACATCCACCTTGACGTCATCCGGCAAGGAAAGGCCAAAAAGCCTGGCCTGTAGCCCAAGAGTTCGCAGCACCTCCACCTCATCTCGGTGCGCGCAGACCTTGCAGCTCGTTCGCTCGAGCACCTCTGCTACTGCCCCCACATGGTCGATGTGACCGTGGGTCAGCAGAATGACCTCCAGGGTGAGACCAAGGCGCTCTGCCGCCGCAAGCAGAAGCGCCGCTTCGTCACCCGGGTCGATGAGGGCGGCTTTCTTCGTCTCTGGACAGCCAACGAGGTAGCAGTTGGTGGCAAAGAGACTGACCACGAACGTCTCCACGATCACCCCACCACCTCCTGGTCTTGCCACACGAGCGCCGCGGCCCCGACGATGCCGGCCACGCTGCCCAGGGCGGCTCTGCGCACCGCCACGTGCTGCGCCGGCATGGGGTTGATGTGCCGCCGCAATTCTTCATCGAGACGGCGATGGAAGAAATCCCAGCCTTCGCTCACCGATCCGCCGACAATGACTACGTCCGGATCCAGCGTGTTCACCACATAGGAGAGCATGCTGCCAAGATCGGCGCCGTACTCCTCCCAAGCCCGCAGGGCGGCAGCCTCGCCTTGCTGCGCCCGCGCAAAGACCTCTGCCGGCGCCACCTCGGTGCCGGTGATGCGCCGATACGCTGCGGCCACGCCACGCGAGGAGCCATACTCCTCGAAGCGCGCATCCTTGTAATGGCAGAGCCAGAGCTCTGCGGCTGTGCCCGTAGCTCCATTGAAAACTTTGCCCCCGATCACGATCCCACCCCCGAAACCGGTGCCCAAGGTCACGCCACAGACAATGCCAGCGCCCTGGCCTGCCCCGTGCAGAGCTTCGCCCAGCGCGAAGCAGTTGCCGTCGTTGTTCAGCCGAACGGGTTTGCGCAGGCGACGCTGTACCTCTTCCACAAGGGGAAAGTGGTGCAGGCTTGGCATGTTCGGCGGCGTCAGTACCACCCCCTGCGCCAGGTCCAGTGGCCCCGGTGCACCAATGCCTATGCCGGCCAACTCCTCCAGAGCCAGGCCCGCAGCTTGCACAGCCTCTTCGGCCAAGCCGGCGAGGTCGCTAACAATCTGCCCGGCAGGTCGATTCGCCCCGGTGGGCCTGTGCACCATTCCGCCAACGAGCTGGCCCTGGTGGTCGACCACTCCAGCGCTCATTTTCGTGCCGCCAAGGTCAACGCCAACCGCAAATGCCATTAGTCCCTCCCGGCGCATGGCGGTCATCCGCCAGCACTATGCTGGCACCAGATAGAGCTCCTGTTGCGGCGCAGAAAGAAAGGTGCATCCATCTTTGTGTACCACGACGACTTCCTCAATGGTCGCCACACCGTGGTCGGGCACGGTGACCCGTGGTTCGAGTGTGTAGACCTGGCCTTCTTCCACCAGCTCGTAGGGCCTGTTGCCGTAGCGCTCCCAGCGGGGACAGAGGATGCCTGCGCCATCGTGCGCCTTGCGCCCGATCTGATGCCCAAGCGCATGTGGGTACTCCTCGAAGCCACAGGCCACGATGTGCCGGCGAGCCACATCGTCCACCGTCCAGCATTCTGCCCCCGGCGTGAGCGCTTGGCTGGCCAACTGGATAGCATCGCGCACTGCCGCGAAGCCGCGGCGGACCACCTCGGGCGCCTGTCGCTCGCCCGGACGGAGAAAGTACCAGGTCCGCTGCAAGTCCGAGCAATAGCCATTGCACTTGATCCCGAAATCGATGTTCATCAGGTGACCGGGGGCGATGCGTCGCTCGGTAGGGCCAGCGTGTGCACCGGCCGATTCCGGCCCGGTAAAGACCGACGGGCACATCTCCGGGTCCCATGCCAGCTCCACGCCATGTGCGGCCACTTCATCCAGCAGGAGCTGCGCCACCTCCTTCTCGCTCAGTCCTGGACGCAGCCGCGCACCCACCGCGTCGAACATCCTGAGGGTGAGCTCCACCGCCTGCCCGATTGCCTCCTGCTCGGTAGCCGACTTGCGGCCACGCAGCGCCGCCACAATGCGCTCCGAAGAGAGAAGCCTGTCCCGGTATGGCGTCCCTTCGAGGTATTTCTGCAGAAGGAGGTACATACCGTGCGTCAGGCCATCTGCCATGTTATCGGACTCGGAGAAGTTGATGGCAATGGAGCGCGGCGCCAGTCTGTCCAACACCTGCAGCAGGTGGGGGCGTATGGATTCCTGGTAACCGATGACCTCCCGATAATAGCCGTGCTCCTTCTGATTGGCCACGTCCAGGCTGCCGACCAGCGCGAGGGTATCCCCGCGCGTGGTAATGATGAACGCCGACTGCCAGGTACAGCTGGTGCCGACCACCAGTTCAAGGCACGGATCGGGCATCGTGCCGCTCTCCCGGACGAAGATCAGCCACATGTCCACCCCTTGCTCCTGGAGGATGGCTATCGCTTGCGCAATCTTCTCTTGGACAAGAGCCATGGCTTTCCCTTTCGCGACAGGCGTTGTGCCAAACGCCTGGGCTTCACGACGGCTCCCCGGCCGGAAACATCATCTCTTCGGCGAAGATGTCCTGAAACTCGGGGAATGCCGAGATCTCCACGTACTCCACGCGGCGGGCGATTTCCTCGGCTCGCCGCCGCTGTACAGTGGAAAGCAGGGCCATCTCTGCTCCTGCGCAGGCGGCGTTGCCAATGAAGCTGACCCGCTGGCGCGGGACTGGAGGCAGCAAACCGAGGCGGATGGCGCTGTCTCTGCGCAGGAAATTGCCAAAGGCACCGGCCAGCAGCACTTCTTCGAGCCGCTGTGGCCCAATGCCCAACTGCCGCATGAGGATACGCGCACCTGCGGCAATCGCCCCTTTGGCCAGTTGCACCTCACGGATGTCGCGTTGGGTCAGTGCGACTTGACCGGCAAGGAGGAAGGCGTGTTCTCCGCCTCGCATTTCGAGGCGCCCGCGCAACGTCGCTGGCAATTCGGCTGAGCATTCGTCGGCGCCCACCAGGCGACCGCTGGGTTCCACAATCCCGGCGCGCAAGAGGACCGCCACCGCGTCGATCAACCCAGACCCGCATATCCCTGTCGGCTCGCCTTCGCCCAGGACGTGGCAACGGATCTCGCCGTCCACCAGACCAACGCGGTCGATGGCCCCGTTTGCGGCGCGCATGCCGTGGGCGATGTGTGCTCCCTCGAAGGCAGGACCGGCAGCCGTGGAGCAGGCTACGAGCCGGTCGCGCGAGCCCAATACAATCTCGCCGTTGGTACCTACGTCCACGGCAAGCCTGAGGGACTGGCTCATATCCAGTCCCGCCGCCAAGATCACCCCGACGGTATCGCCACCGACGAAGCGCCCAATGCCCGGCAAGAAGAAGACCCTGCCAAGCTCATGAATGGCAATGCCTATCTCGCTCGCTCGACAACTCAGCGGTGACAGGAACACAGGGACGTACGGGTACTGGGCCAGCCACTGTGGAGAGATGCCGGCAGCCAGATGTGTCATCACCGTGTTGCCCGCGCACACGACTTCAGCGATATCGCGCGGCTCCGCCCTCCCGGTGCACACCTCGACCACAATTTCGTTGATGACGGCGATGACACGCTCCTGCAAGGCCCGCAAATCGCTCGCCGACTTGCTGGCGTACTGGATGCGGCTGATGACGTCCTCGCCGAATACGCGCTGGGCATTGAGCCTCGAGCCCACTGCTAACACATGGCCCGTGCGCAGATCGAAGAGTTTCCCCGCCACCGTGGTGGTGCCGATGTCCACCGCCAGGCCGAGCAAGGGTCTGCGCTCAGTGGCCGGCAAGAGGTCGATTATCTCCTCACCGACCAGGCGGGCGCGCACGAAGAAACCTGCCTCTCGCAAGGTGCTGGACAACCCACGCAGCACTGGCAGCGGCATCGACAGGTCATCGGCGGCAAAGCCCATTGCGCCCAGCAACTCCTCGAAATCCGCAGGGTTGCGATCCAGTGCCGGCGGGGGTACGGTTACTCCAAATTCACGGACGTTGGGCTGCAGGGCCACCTCTTGGCGCCGTCCTTCCGTGAGAATAGTGGGGGCGGTCAAGGCGTGTGTATCGGGCGGCGCAACCCGGCAAGAGCCGTAAATGCTGGTCTGGCAGGCCAAGCGCATACCGGCGCGCAGTTCATCCGGGTCGAGCAAGGCCCGCTCCTCCTGGGTGGGGTCGCTCACTGCACCGCTCACCCGCACGCGGCACTTGCCGCAGGTTCCCGTGCCTCCACACGGCGCTTCGATCTCGCTCCCCATCTCCACCAGGGCGCGCAACAGGTTCGTGCCTGGCGGAAACATGCCGGACAGCGTAGATGGGCCATCCACGCAGGTCACTTCGCAAACGGAACTTGAGCCTTTTGCCGACAACTCACTGGGCAAGTTCTCGCCTCTTCGTTGGGCTACGCCCCGCCGTTACGCACCGCGGAGAACGCGAATTCGCGCATCCTCTCCAGCGCAGAACGGGGCACCACGTAGGTGCCAAGCGGCGCTTCGTGCGGGGCGCCGTGATAGTCAGAACCGCCTGTTTCCAGAAGGCCGTGGGTGCTTACCAGGACACGATAGTGATAGACATCGCCGGGAGCATGCCGTGGGTGCACAGTTTCCACCCCGTGCAACCCATGCTTGGCCAGGGTGAGGATGAGACTATCCGGCACATTCCACCCCGGATGAGCCAAAAATGAGACTCCGCCGGCAGCGCTGATCAGGGCAAGCGCCTCAGAGGTGGCCATCTTGTATTTGGGCACATAGGCCGGACGGTCTCCCCCTAAGTACAGCGAGAAGGCCTCGCCCACCGAGGTCACAAACCCGCACTCCACCATGGCCTGAGCGACGTGGGGGCGGCCGACGCTGCCCTTGGCGCTCCGCCGCATCACGTCGTCCAACGACACCGGGCAGCCCATCCCGCGCAAAAGCTCTACCATCTTGCCCGCCCGCTTCACGCGCTCCTCGCGAAAGAGCCGCAGATGTTGATTCATTTGCGGGTCGGTCGGGTCAAAGAAGTAGCCCAGCACGTGGAGCTCCATGCCCCTTTCCACGGTGCTGAGTTCCACGCCGGGGATCACCTCCACGTGCAACTCCCCCCCGGCTGCAGCGGCCTCTTGGCATCCCTCCACCGTGTCGTGGTCCGTGACGCTGATCGCCTCAAGCCCGACAGCCGCAGCCAGCTCCACAAGACCGCGCGGCGTGTACAAGCCGTCCGAAAACGTCGAGTGCAAATGCAGGTCAACCTGCCCTGCAGCCCTCGGTGGGCACCGCGGCGCGCACATCCTCTCAGCCAATCTGCAACATCCTTTCCAGCGCGATTCTGGCCTCAGTGCGCACCGGCTCTGGCACCAGAATCTCGTTTACGCTCCCCAACTCTTCTATGGTCCAGCACAAGTTGCGCAGGTTGATGCGGTACATGTTCGGGCAGAGAGAATGGCCCAGGGGGACCACCGTACGGTCGGTGTATTGCGCAGCCAGCCGCTTCACGAGGTGGATCTCGGTGCCCACGACAATCGTGCTGCCGGGCGGCGCCTCCGCCACGTACTTGATGATGAAGGAGGTCGAGCCGGCAGCATCGGAGGCAGCCACCACCTCAGGTTTGCACTCGGGATGTACGACGACCAGCGCCTTGGGGTATTTTTGCCTGGCCGCCATTACTTGCTCTGGACTGAACAAGGTGTGCACATGGCAGTGCCCGTTCCACAGGATGAGCACTGCCGCCTCGAGTGCCGCTGCATCAAGGCCGCCATGCTCCTTGGTCGGGTCCCACACGACCATCTGGTCAGCAGCTATACCTTTGGCCAGCCCCACGTTCCTGCCGAGATGTTGGTCCGGAAAGAAAAAGACTTTGCGGCCCCGGCGGAGCGCCCAGTCGATGGCCCCTCCGGCGTTTGCCGAGGTGCAGACCGTCCCCCCATTGCGGCCACAAAAGGCCTTCAGTTCTGCCTTTGAGTTGATGTAGGTCACCGGCACTACCTGGCGGAGGTCGCAATGCTTGCCGATCTCCGCCCACGCCTCTTCCACATCCTCCACCTCGGCCATGTCGGCCAACGGACAGCCGGCCAGATGATCCGGCAGGAAGACGCGCTGCCCCGGGTCGCACACAATGCGCGCGCTCTCCGCCATAAAGTGCACGCCACAAAACACGATGTAGCGCGCCGCGCTCTGCTGGGAAGCCCTCTTGGCCAGGGCATAAGAGTCTCCGACAAAGTCGGCGAGCGCCACAATCTCATCCCGCTGGTAGTAGTGCGCCAGGGCGAGCAGCGCCTGGCCGTAGTCCTGTTTCAGCTTCCTGATGCGCGAGGTGAGCTCTGGGTCGTCCAAGCTCTTGTAGCGATCGGGCATAATATCCATAACACGACACCTCCCCTCGACCTGAATGCGCCTGGTACTGGGCCGAACGCTGGCTTGCCCTGTGCTCAAGAAGCTAAGCTCTGCTGCCTGCGCCGCGCTGCCACTGCTGCCACCCAGATGCTGATTTCGTAGAGCACCAGCATTGGCGCCACCAGCAGAATCTGGGTCAAGACATCCGGCGGCGTCAGAATGGCGGCAACGGTGAGAATGGCCACCACGCTGTAAGGCCGCTTCGAGCGCAAGAGGCGCGGAGTCAGCACACCGATCCGCGCCAGAAAGAAGCTCAACAGGGGCATCTCAAAGACGACGCCGAAGACCAACATCATGTTGGTGACAAAGCCCAAGTACTCGCTCACGCGGATGGTGGCCACCAGCGTGGAGCTTTCGAAGCCTAAGAAGAAACGTAGCGCCAAGGGGTTCATCACCCAGTAGGCAAACACGGCCCCCACGACAAACGACACCGTGGAGACAATCACTACCACAGGCACGTACCGGCGCTCCTTCTCCAGCAGCCCCGGGGCAACAAACTGCCAGAGCTGGTAGAAGACCACCGGCAGAGCCAGCACCAGTCCGCCGAACAGCGAGACCTTGAGCGTGACCATGAAACCTTCGGCCGGAGAGAGAAACACCAGTTGCTTTGGGTAAGGCCTGGTCAGGAAGCTCATCAACTTGCCGGCCACCGCATAGCAGAGAAGGCTGGCCACGGCGACGGCAACAAGACACTTGATGAGCCGCCACCGCAACTCCTCGAGGTGGTCCAGGAATGGCATGCGCTTCTCGTCCCGCACCTTGCGTTCTCTTTTGGCCTTGGTCACCATCTCACCAATCGGATTTCCAAGCGCCTCGCTCGACAAGATAAACAAGCCCCTCGTTCGGGCAAGGAGCGGAGAGGGGCTTGCTTTACAGTGAGCGCCTGGGATGCGCTGGAGGATACCGCTATTTCAGCGTGAGCCCCGAAAAGCCGAGAAAGGCGATGGACATCAGCCCGGCCATGATGAAGGCAATGGGCACGCCCCGCAACGCCTCCGGCACATCCGCCAGTTCCAACTTCTCCCGAATGCTGGACATGAGCACCAATGCCAGCGTAAAGCCTACCCCCGCAGAGAACCCATTCACCGCGCTCTGGATGAAGTCAAAGTGCTCCACCTGATTCAGCAGGGCCACGCCCAGTACGGCGCAATTGGTAGTAATGAGGGGAAGATAGATGCCAAGGGACTTGTACAGAGCCGGACTGCTCTTCTGGATCACCATCTCTACGAACTGCACGAGACTGGCTATGGTGAGGATGTAGGCAATGGTCCTCAAGAAGCGGAGGTCCGGCGCTTGGTGACCGGCAAAAATCAGCCTGAAGACGCTGGCATCAGGGAGCAGGATGTACTTCTCCACCAGGAAAGTGACCACCGACGCCAGGGTCATCACGAATATCACCGCGCTCCCCATGCCCACGGCCGAATCCAAGGACTTGGACACGCCGATGTAGGGACAGATGCCGAGGAAGCGCATCAGCACGAAGTTGTTGATGAAGATTGCGCCGACAGCGATAATCAGTAGGCTCCGAACGTCCATAGGTGACCTTCTCTTGCTTCGGTTCGTGCGGCCTTCAGGACCTTGCCCGCTTGCGATCGATCCAGTTGAACAAACCCAGCAGGTACCCGACGGTGAGAAAACCTCCCGGCGCCATGATCATCAGGAGCACCGGCTCAAAGCGCTCGCCGAAGAGCGGGTGTCCCATGATTGTGCCCGCCCCCAACAGTTCGCGGATGATGGCCAGTGACAAGAGGCCAAAGGTGAAGCCCAGTCCCATGCCAATTCCGTCCAGCAGGGACAAGCCCACGGAGTTCTTGCCGGCGAACGCCTCTGCGCGCCCCAAAATGATGCAGTTGACCACGATGAGTGGCACGAAAATGCCCAGCGCCTTGTACAGCGCAGGCGTGAACGCGGCCATGACCATATCGACGATGGTCACAAAAGTGGCAATCACCACGATGTAGATGGGGATACGAATCTTGGGCGGCACCCCCCTGCGAATCAGGGAGATAATCACGTTCGAGCAGCAGAGCACGAACGTGGCGGCCGCCCCCATGCCGATTGCATTTTCGATAGACGTAGACACAGCAAGGGTGGGGCAAAGTCCCAGCACCTGCCGGAACACCGGGTTCTGCTCATAAATCCCCTTAACCAGCTCTCGTCGTGCGGACATCCCTTCTCTTCCCTCGTTCTCCTACTGGGTCATCAGAGGCGAAAGTGATTTGGTGGAGCCTGCTGGAGGAGCAGCCTCGCTCCCCTCGGCACTGCTCAGCCACAGTCGCAGGGAATCGATCGCGGCGGCGACCGCGTTGGCGACGGCGCGCGAGGAGATTGTCGCACCGGTGATACTGACGATGGGCCCGCCGTCTTTGTCCACCTTGCACTGCGCCGCAGTGCGCCCAACGAACTGGGCCTGAAAATAGGGCACTGTCTCACCAGGCCGCGTTTCGACAATTTTGGTCCCCAGGCCCGGCGTTTCGCGCTGCGCCAGCACCCGAATGCCCACGATGGTGAACGACGTATCCACCCCCACCAGCGTCTCGACATCACCGGCGTACCCTTTGCCCCTTGCGGTGACCCCGTAGCCGACCCCCCGCTTCGACCCGGGTGCCTCGTAGCCGACGTAGTAGAGGATGCGCCCGTCGCGCCGCACCGGTTCGATGGCGTCGGCGGGCGCACCGGGCAGGGCGACGCCCAAGGCTTCCAAGGTCTTCAGCTGCTGCTGCCGCTCGATGCGCGGCTTGGTAACACTGTTCACTGCCGAAAGGGCACCTGCAGCCACCACCGTGACCAGCAGCAACGTGCCGCTGAACTTGCCAATCTCCTTCACTTCTTCTCTCCCAAGATCCTTGGCCTCGTGTAGCGGTCCAAAAGGGGAACCGTGAGGTTCATGAGCAAAATTGAGTAGCACACTCCTTCCGGATACCCGCCAATGAGCCTAATGACCATGGTTATCACCCCACAACCAACACCGAAGAGCAGCCTCCCACGAAAAGTCACCGGCGAGGTCACCATATCGGTAGCCATGTAGAAGGCACCGAGCATCACCCCACCTGACAAGAGGTGAAAGAGCGGTTTTCCCGAAAGAAGACCATCTGTGCCCGCAAAAGCCCAGGACAGTAGGGCGACAGTGCCCAAGAAGCTGAACGGGATCTTCCAGCCGATGTAGCGCTTGTACAACAGGAATAGCGCTCCAACGAGCAGCAAGAAGGTGGAGGTCTCTCCTATGCAGCCCCCGACTTTGCCCCAGAAGAGGTTCCCGTAGGAGTCGTAGAGCGCTCCCACAGCCTTGGCGTAACTGGCGTACGAAGAAGCATCGGCGGCCGAGGGGTTGGCCAGCACGCCGCGCGCCACCTTGAGCAACTTCAGCGGAGTTGCCTGAGTGACCGCGTCAATCTGCAAGGCGCTGATGGTGGCTGGGTCAATGCCACACAGGGAACCGCCCCTGGGGGCCACAGTGAACACCGTCATGGACGTGGGCCAGGAGGCCAACATGAAGGCACGGCCAAGCAAGGCGGGGTTCATGGGGTTGTACCCCAAACCGCCGAAGGCATGTTTGCCCACCACAATGCCAAAGACTGCTCCCACGGCCGGCAGCCAGAGGGGGACGGAAGCCGGCACGTTGAAGGCAAGCAGGATGCCTGTCACCAGGGCGCTCCCATCAGCCACGGTAATCCTCTTGCGCAGAATGGCTTGCACTGCCGCCTCGCTGGCCATTGCCGCCGCCGAGGCAATGAGCATGATCCACAAGGCCTTGAGCCCAAAGAAATAGACCGCGCCCACTGCCGCCGGCAGCAACGACAGCACCACGCCGTACATGATTTTCGGTATCGATTCAGCGTCGCTCAAGTGCGGCGATGCCGAAACAAGACGCTCCTTCTCCATTCTCCGTCCGCCTCAGGTTGCCCTCTATGGTCAGCTCCGTACACTTAGCGCTCAGGCACTCTTGGGCCCGGCCGCCCTCTCGAGCTGGTACACCTTCAGCTTGCCGTATTTCATTAGGTGCACAAAGGGGATTTTTGCAGGACAGACAAAGGCACAGCATCCACACTCAATGCAATCTAACAAGCCATACTCTTTGGCGGCTGCAAAGCGCTCGTGTCTCACCAGTGTCTGGATGTGGGTTGGGACAAGCTTCATGGGGCAGGCATCCACGCAGCGCGCGCAGCCTATGCACACCAAAGGATCGGACAGCCTGCTTTCCGTCTGGGTGAGGACCACGATGCCCGAGGTCCCTTTGATCACCGGCACTTCGTCGCTGAACTGGGCGATACCCATCAGCGGCCCGCCCATAATGATCTTCCCGGCATCTTCAGTCAGCCCGCCGCAATGCGCAAAGAGGTGCGCGAAAGATGTCCCCAAAGGCACGCGCAAGTTCTTCGGTGTCCTGACGCCTGGGCCGGTGACCGTCACCACCCGCTCGACCAAAGGCTTGCGCAGAGCCACCGCCTCGTAGATGGCCTTTGCCGTGCCTACGTTGTGCACCAGACACCCCACGTCCATGGGCAGGCCGCCGCGAGGCACCTCCCGGCCGGTAGCAGCCTTGATCAGTTGCTTTTCTGCCCCCTGCGGGTACTTCGCCTGGAACGACATCACTTCGTAGCGTTCCCCCGTGTCGGCGACCGCCTTGCGCATGGTGGCAATGGCGTCCGGCTTATTGTCCTCGATAGCAATGACCACCCGTTTGCACCCCAAGATCTTCTGGATGACCTGCACCCCGGCCAGAATCTCACGCGGCTGTTCGAGCATGAGGCGATGGTCTGCGGTCAGGTAGGGCTCACACTCGGCACCGTTGATGAGCAGCGTATCGATCGGCTTGGTCGGCGGCGGTGAAAGCTTGACGTGCGTCGGAAAGGCGGCGCCGCCCATGCCGGCAAGGCCTGCTTCGCGCACACGCGCGCGCAGCTCCTCAGCGGAGCGCTGCATGTAGTCAGGATCAGGCATGACGGAGGAAGCAACTTCTCCCTTACCGTCGCTGTCAATGACCACGGACAGAACCCTGCCTCCCAAGGGGTGGAGGCGTGGCTCCACCGCCTTCACCGTGCCGGAGACGGAGGCGTGACAAGGGACGGACACAAACCCTTTGGCCTCGCCGATCTTATCGCCGATCTTGACCGTGTCACCAGCCTTGCAAAGCGGTTCAGCAGGAGCACCTAAGTGCTGCTGGAGGGGGATGACCACCTGCGGTGGCAGGGGTACCTCTTCGATGGGAAGGTGGGCGGTGATCTTGCTTTGAGGAGGATGCACACCTCCAGAAAAAGCCCGCTTCCGTAGCATCCGCAATATCGACTCCGTCAGAATGGATACACATACGGAAGGGCATGACCACGTCCCTCATCGTGGCGTGGCCAGCCCTCCTGTGCAGCGCATGTGAATTTGTCCTATGACAATGGCGACTGCGAGGGTTACTCCCCTTTCAGCCGCCGCAGCTCTTCCAAGAACCCTTCCTTGGTCTGGAACTTGCGATAGACCGAGGCAAAGCGCACGTAAGCTACGTCATCCAGCTCTTTGAGGCGCGCAGTGACCTTCTCGCCGATGAGTTTGGACTCCACCTCCTCGACCCCCAACTCGCGGAGTTCGGCCTCAACACCAGCCACCAACTCTTCCATTGCCTGTGCCGAGATCGGCCGCTTGGTGCAGGCGAGTTGGACGCCGCGCAGCACCTTCTCCCGGTCAAATGGCTCGCGACGTCCGTCTGCCTTGATGACCAGGAGTGGCCCCGCATCAAGATACTCCTTGGTGGTGAAGCGCTTGCCGCAGGCCAGACATTCGCGGCGGCGGCGCACAAACTGTCCATCACCACGCGTGCGGGAGTCGATGACGTGCGTATCAGGATGACCACAGAACGGGCACTTCATACCGCCCTCGCCTAGCTACCGCGACGGCACGTGCGCCTCCACGAAGGTATACAGAGGGAAGCGCGCGCACAGTTCGCGCACCGCACCCTTCACCTGGCCATAAACCTTCTCGTCGCCCATGTGTGACAACACCCGATCGATGAGCTCGGCGATGTCCACCATCTCCGACTCCTTCATCCCTCGCGTGGTCAGGGCTGGCGACCCCAATCTGATCCCACTGGTGACAAATGGGCTCTGCTCGTCGAAGGGGACCATGTTCTTGTTGACGGTAATGCCAGCCTGCTCCAACGCCTTCTCCGCGTCCCGGCCGGTGAGCCCCTTGTTGCGCAGGTCAACCAGCATGAGATGGCTATCCGTGCCGCCGGAGACGATGTGGTAGCCGCGTTCCATCAGGGCATTTGCCAATGCCTTGGCATTGGCGATGACCTGGGCAGAGTAGGTCTTGAACTCCGGTTCCAAAGCCTCCTTGAACGCCACTGCCTTGGCGGCAATGACGTGCATCAAGGGCCCACCCTGAAAGCCGGGGAAGACATTAGAGTCGACAATCTCGGAGATCATCTTCAACCGGCCCTTGGGGGTGGTGAGCCCCATGTCGTTCTCCTGGTCCTTGCCGATGAGGATAAGCCCCCCGCGCGGCCCACGCAGGGTCTTGTGCGTGGTGGAGGTGACCACGTGGCAATGCGGCAGGGGGCTGGGCAGCAGCCCCGCGGCGATAAGGCCCGCCGGGTGAGCGATATCGGCGATGAGCTTGGCGCCGACGCTGTCGGCAATCCGGCGGAAAGCGGCATAATCGATGGCGCGCGAGTAGGCACTTGCCCCGGTGATGATCAGCTTGGGGCGTTCGCGGCGGGCAACCGCTTCCACCTCTGCCATGTCGATGTAGCCGTTCCGGTCCACACCGTAGAAGACCACCCGCAAGAAACGACCGGAAAAGTTCACCGGGCTGCCGTGCGTCAGGTGGCCGCCATGCGCCAGATTCATGCCCATTACCGTGTCGCCCGGGTTGACAAAGGAAAAGTAGGCGGCCATGTTAGCCTGCGAGCCTGAGTGCGGCTGCACGTTGGCATGTTCGGCGCCAAACAGCTTCTTCACGCGCTCCCTGGCCAGCTCCTCTACCACGTCCACGTGCTCGCAGCCGCCGTAGTAGCGCTTGCCGGGATAACCCTCGGCGTATTTGTTGGTCATCACCTGGCCCATCGCTTGCAGGACCGCCAGGCTGACAAAGTTCTCGGAGGCAATGAGCTCCAGCTTGTCGTTCTGCCTGGCCACCTCATCGACGATGGCCTGGTAGACCTCAGGGTCGGTTTGCCGTAGCTCTTCCACGGTTTCACTCTGCCAAATGCACCGCGCCCGCTCCCACGACCGCCCGTTCGGCTGGCCGTTCCGCTCCCCTTAGTAGATCCACTGATAGCAGTCGATGCGCGTGCGCTTCTTCGTCCACTCCTCTTTGTGGAAAAAGATGTCGTCCTCGGTTGGGATGAGGTTCTTCAGGTAGTCCATGCGCCGCTGGGCATAGTCGCGCATCTCCAAATCCTGGAGCGCCTTACGATATTCTTCGTAGGCGAACCAGTAGACGAGCTTGTCGTCGAACTTGGGGCTCCGTTCACCGCGCTGGGTCATGCACGCGTCCACCGCAGCCTCGTAGATCTCGCCCACCACGAAGTAGGCGTAACCATAGTTGGGATCCAGCGATGACGCCCTGCGCGCCAAGGTCCGTGCCTTGGTGAATTGGCCCAGCTCCTTGTAGCAGGAGGCCTGTTCACAGTAGGCGCGCTTGTTGTCTGGCCGCAAGGCGAGGATCTTGTCGTACACCGCGATGGCCTCTTTGAACTTCTTCATGTTCTGCAACGCCCCCGCTTGCAGCTCCAT
Source organism: candidate division KSB1 bacterium (assembly GCA_024655945.1). Lineage (NCBI taxonomy): Bacteria > Pseudomonadati > Candidatus Zhuqueibacterota bacterium. The sequence continues at coordinate 263,503 of JANLFK010000004.1, read as the reverse complement.
CACGTAGGTGTCATCGGGGGTCTTCTGCAAGAGCTTCTGGAAAATGGCCACCGCTTTCTGGTTCTCGTTGCGGTCGTAATAGGCCTTCCCCAGCTTGAGCATGGTCTCCGTGTTCTCCGGATCTAGCTGATGCGCCTTCTCCAAGGCCTGCACATAACCCATCTCGTCGCCGCTGGCGCGGTAGAGCGAGCTCAAGGTTTCCTGGCTCTGCTTGTCACTGGGATCTTGCTGCAGGACCTTTTCCAACTGCAGAATGGCGCCTTCGACGTTCTCGCCCTTCACGTACAGAGCGGCCAACGCCCTGCGGTCGTTGATGGCATCAGGTTCAATCTCCAAGGCCTCTTCGTATTGCCGGATCGCCTCGGGAACCCTGCCAATGACCGCGTAGAGATAGCCGAGGCTGCGGTGGAGGTGGGCATTTTGGGGAAATACGCGCACGCCCTGCTCATAGACGAGCAGAGCGCTGTCCGGAACATTGAGCTTAATGTAGGCATCGCCGAGCACGGTGTACACCTCTTTCATCTCGTGCTGAGCGGTGTCAAGCTCGATGACCTTCCACAGATGGGGGATGGCGTCGCGGTAGCTCTTGTTCTTGTAGTGTTCGTAGCCCAGGCTCCACTTCTTGAGGATTTCCAGGCGCTGTGCGGCTCGGATCGAATCTTGGATGGCCTTGCGGCGGGCCGCCTCCTCTTCCGGCGAGACTTTCGGACCAGTAGCCGCGCATCCGAACCAGAGCGCCAGGCTGCATACCCAACCGACGAGGGCTGCCGAAGCAACCGCGGCCCCAATGCTGCGCACAAGGGGTGTTCTCTTCACTGCCAAGTCCTCCTCCAACTAAATCTTCCCTTTTCTCCCCAACTCAGGTGTGGAATTTGCGAAAAATCGGCAACAAAAGCAAGCAATATTTGGTGTCAACCACGCGCTCGGATAGCATCGCTCTATTGTCGCTGGAACCAGCGCTCGGCACCGGCAACACTGATGAGGAGGCGGTGCATCCTCTCTTCGACCGGATCCTGAGGTAACGAGCCTCTGAAGGCCCACTCGTAGGCCACGTCCACTCGCCCGAGAAAAGAGAAAAACGGCAACCCGCAGCCAATGGTGAAGACGTATTCCCGGAGTTGCCTCCCATCGCCCGTGAGCAGCGGCAGGCGGCCGTAGCGAAAACCGGCGCGATACGCGACCTTCTTGAGGTACGGGTCAGTGAGCCTGCGGCTGGGCACAAACTCCGAGCCAATCATGAGGTATGCGCTGTTGGCGTAGGCGTAGCGCGCTTCCCAAATGGGGACCACGTCTTTCCACTGCTGCCGGTAGTAGTCGCCGCCCACCGTGAGGCCAAAAGGCCACTGATAGGTGACACCTATGCCCCACCTCAGGGGAAGGCGCGTTTCCTTGTCGAGGGTCGAATCGCTGCCCCGGAAGGCGTGCTTGATGTCCGTGGCAACCTTCAGCTCTGCAGGCGGCGAGACGACGGCGCCGATATTCCAGCGCGCTGCCGGGCGCAGGACAACGCCGAACGTGCCGCCAAATCCTTCGAGGTGAGTGGAAAAGCGGTCTTTGCTGCTGACAAAGTCCGTGGACGAAAAGCTCGTTTCCCACGTCTCCCGAATGCCGCCGAAGTAGAGATGGGCAGAGGCGCCCACGTAGAGATACCGCACGGGCATGAGAAAGAAGGAGAACTCGCCCTGGTTCAATCCCCCTTCGCCGGTCACCTGACGGGAGAACTGATAGCCGGGCAAGGTGTCCTCATGCGCCGCCGCATAGCGCACATCGCTCACCGGCCCCAGCGCTGCGGAAAACGTTGCCCGCTTGCCAAGAGGAATCAGCATGGCAAAGCCGCCCGCCTGTCCATAGTGCCCCCCGGCACTGCCGCTTGCGGAAGTAGTTGTAGAAAAGTCGAACCTCACGTCGGTGGCCACCCGTGTGACGCCGGCAGGGTAGCGCGCCGCCGGATTGCACAGGTTGATGGTGAGATTGTCCATGAGGGCAATACCAACCCCACCCATGCCCGCTCCTTGACCGCTGGGGTAGATGCGCCACAAGCCAATCCCCTTGGAGCTGTAGAGTGAACCGGCCCCACAGAACTGAGAGGCCAGGATGAGTGTAGCGCCCACGGCGGGCAACCACATGCGATGGCGGCGAAGGTGACTCACGATTTCCTCCTGGGTTGATTGAGCCCGTCTCTCACGGCCGCGGCGGGACGGTGTACTCCACCAGCAAGCGCGGCATCGTACCCTCGCCTGCGCCGGAAGAGAACAACACCGCCTCGGAAGCATCCAGGCCTTCCCCCGTGGAGTAGAGCATCAGGCCGCGGTTGGGTAGCCTGCCTGAGGTCCAGGCCTGCACGATAGCCGTGAAATCGGCAATCTCGCTGGAGACCGAGAAGGTGAGCTTCTCGCTTGCCTTGACAATGACAGCGACGGGCACGCTCATCGTGGTGTCCACCGCCAGGTCCGGCGGGTTCCACGGCTCACTCACAATTGGGCGCCCGGCGATGGCCATGCCTGTGTCGCGGAGCTTCGTCAGGCTTTGGTCTATCCACAATTCCAGCCGCGCGCGGTTGATGGTCGCATCGGACGGTATGGAATCCAGAGCAAACTTGACCAGCACCCGCCAGCCTGTGGCGTTGGCAATCAGCAACCTGCCAGGGGGAAGCGAGCCGGCATAGGTGACCAGAAACGCGTCTGCACTTGGCTTGAGCAGGGCGGTGTCGGCACCCCCTTTGCGCATGTAGCTAATCTCGAGTCTCGGGTAGCGGGTGGTGTCGGTTGCCTGCGAGGAGTGGAACTCCTGGAGAGCCGGGCCGCTGACGGTGATGTATAAGCCATAGTTGGCCAGCGAGCTATCGATCCAGCCTCCGACCAGCCAAGGCTCAATGGGAATGCCGACGCGTACTGAATCGCCAGCCAGCATGCTTGCCCAGCCCACCTGGGGACCCCCGTCGCCGGTGAAGTTTGCCCACGTGACCGAATCTTCGCTCCACGCGGCAGTGACCTGTTGGGCACTGAGGGCCAGCGGCGCGGGTATACCACGGTAAGAGGCTGGCGACAACCAGAGCGTGGCGCCGTCGACCACCGAGCTATCCGGAAGCGCGCTGAACCTGATGACGATGGCAGCGCGGTAGCCATCTGCTTCGCCAGCGAGGAGATAGGGGCTCTTGCCCGTGGTCACCCGGCCCCGTTCGTAGCTGGCCTCGGCCACGGGAGGCGCAATCTCCACCACCTTGACGCTCCCGGTATCGATGCGATCCACAAGGCCAAGGCCGTAAGGCAGCTTCTCATTCTTGCTACAGCCGACCGTCAGGGCCAGAAGGACAAGACCCGGTGCCGCCCAGGAGTATCTCATGCGTGTTCCTCGTCAGTTTTGATGGCGCCGACCGCGGTCCCTTTGGCGCGCTCATAGACGACGCTTCCGCGCTTGATCACCGTCTGAGCTAACTCCACGCCAAAGTGGTACGGGATGCAGCGATAGTCCGGCACATCCCAAATGACGCAATCGGCCTGCGCGCCGGCCCGCAGCTGTCCCAGTGTGGAAGCGCGATCGATGGCGCGGGCGGCGTTGAGCGTGGTGGCAATCAACACCTCCGCCGGCGTCATCTGCATTTGAGTGCAGGCCAAGGTCATCATCAAGGGCAACGACTCGCTCATGCACGTTCCGGGGTTGAAGTCAGTCGCCAGGGCAACCGGCAGCCCTGCTGCCAGCATCATCCGCGCCGGCGCAAAGCGGCTCTTGCCGAGGAAAAAGACCGCGCCAGGCAAGAGCACCGGCACGACCCCCGCCTTTCGCAATGCGGTGACGTCCGCTTCGTCGACATAGTCCAAGTGGTCCGCGGAAGTGGCACCCACCTCTGCCGCGAGCTGCGCCCCGCCAGACCTGCTGAACTGCTCCGCGTGGATCTTCGGCTTGCGGCCATGGGCTTTGCCAGCCAGCAGCACGCGGCGCGCTTCCTCCACGGAGAAGACCCCACGTTCGCAAAAGACATCGCAGAACTCGGCAAGCTCCTGCTCCGCCACCTGCGGGATGATGTGCTCGACGGACAAGTCAAGATAATCGTTACGCCGATCCCGGTACTCGTCGGGCACCTCATGAGCTGCCAGGAGCGTGGGCACAAGCTCCACCGGATGGAGCCGAGCCAGCTCGGCGATGACCCGAAGTGACTTGAGCTCGTCCACGAGGCTCAGTCCGTAGCCGCTTTTCGCCTCCACGGTAGTTACGCCGTTGGCCAGGAAGCGGTCCAGCCTCGGCAGTGCGGCCTCGATCAACTCCTCCATGGTCGCACGCCGCAACTGGCGCACGCTGGCGCGAATGCCTCCTCCGGCGGCAGCTATCTGCTCGTAGCTCCTCCCCTGCGTGCGCCATTCGAACTCCTCCACCCTGCTGCCGGCAAACACGAGGTGGGTGTGGGCATCCACCAGCCCTGGGGTCACCGTCTTGCCCCGCGCCTCGATGACCTCGGTCCCTTCCTGGCGGGCCACCGTAGCGAGGACCTCGCCTGAAGAGCCCACGGCCACGACCTTCTCGCCGGCGATGGCAACGGCACCGTCGTTCACCACCTGCAAGCGGCTCTGCCCATCACCCTCCGCCAGAGGGGTCACCACCTGCGCCGCATGGACGATGAGGAGGTCAACGCGCACGCCTACCCCTTGGGCAGCATGGGGATCTTAACCCCTTTGGCGCGCGCAGTGGCAATCGCCTCGGGATACCCGGCGTCCACGTGGCGGGCGATGCCGATCCCTGGGTCATTGGTCAGGGCGCGCTCCAGGCGCACCGCCATCTCGGGCGTGCCGTCGGCCACAATGACCTGGCCGGCATGAATGGCCTTGCCGTGCCCCACTCCGCCACCGTCGTGCACCGCCACCCAGCTTGCGCCAGAAACCGCATTGAGCAACGCGTTGAGAATTGGCCAGTCGGCCACTGCGTCAGAACCGTCGCGCATTCCTTCTGTCTCGCGCAAAGGCGAAGCCACCGAGCCGCAGTCCAAGTGGTCGCGCCCGATGACGACCGGCGCCTTGAGCTCACCCCGCCCTACCATCTCGTTGATGCGCACCCCGAGCCTGGCTCGATCGCCATATCCCAACCAGCATACCCTGGCTGGCAGCCCCGGCAGCTTGCCGAAGTCCAAGTGCTTCTGCGCCAAAGTGATCCAATTGGTCAGCACGCCGTCGTGGGAAAATTCCGAGAGAATCACCTGGTCGATCTTGAATATGTCCTCGGGCTCGCCGGAAAGAGCTGCCCAGCGAAACGGACCGCGTCCCTCGCAAAAGAGGGGCCGGATGTACTCCAGAACAAACCCCTTAATGTCGAAGGCGTCGGTCACTCCCTTCTCGTACGCATATTGGCGAATTCCGTTCCCGTAATCGAACACGACCGCCCTCTCCCTCTTGAACCCTAACATGGCTCTGACGTGCTCGGCCATTGACTCCTTCGCCAGTTCCACGTAGGTGCGCGGGTCTTCGCTCAGCAGCCGCTCGGCCTGCTGGCGCGAGAGTCCCTTGGGCCAGTACTTCTTGGGCTCGTGCGCCGAGGTCTGATCGGTGACAACATCCGGAATGATACCTCGGCGCAGAATCTCCGGGTGCGTTTCGGCGGTGTTGCCCAGGAGACCCACCGACAGGGCTTCGCCCCGCGCCTTGGCCGCCAGCACCAGGTCCAGGGCCTCATCGAGGCTTTCGCACAGGCGGTCGCAAAGGCCCTCGCGAATCACCCGTTCGATGACCTCCCTCCGGAATTCCACCCCCAAGAACGCGGCGCCGTTCATCTTGGCGGCCAGCGCCTGGGCCCCTCCCATGTTGCCGAGGCCGCCAGTCAGCAAGAACTTGCCGCGCAAGGAGCCGCCAAAGTGCTTCTTAGCCGCCGCGGCAAAGGTCTCGTAGGTACCCTGCAGGATCCCTTGTTGGCCGATGAAGATCCAACTCCCAGCGGTCATCTGGCCGTACATGATCAGGCCTTTGGCATCCAGCTCGTCAAAATAGGCATCGTTATCCCACTGAGGCACGATGAGGGAATTAGCAATGAGCACGCGGGGCGCATAGGTATGCGTCCTGAAGATGCCCACCGGCTTGCCCGACTGAATGAGGAGGGTCTCGTCGTTCTCCAGGCCTTTCAGGCAGGCGACGATGGCATCGTAGGCTTCCCAGTTGCGCGCCGCCTTGCCGCTGCCGCCGTAGATGATGAGGTGCGCCGGGTCTGCCCCCTGCTCGAGGTTGTTCATCAACATGCGCAGCGCAGCTTCCTGATGCCACCCTTTGCAGGTCAGCACCGGGCCTCGCGGTGCTCTGATGGTTCCTCTCTGTTGGTCAGTCATGGCCTCACCTCTTGCCAATGACATCGCTCAGGGCCGCACTGGCCAGAAAAGCAAAAGGCAACCCCGGGGTTGCCTGCTGCGCCCAACTGCACTGTGCGACCTGCTCCATAGCTTGCTCGCCAAGGCCAAGGTGCTTTGCCCCGTCAGTCCTCTTTCTCGGCTTGGGCAACCGGCGCTTTCTCCGCAGCCTTTTCTTTCTCCTTCTCCTTCTTCTTGGCCTCGCGTTTCTCGCGTTGTGCCTCGATGCGCGCCTTTTGCACCCCTTCGTAGCCGACCAGCTCTAAGATAGCCAGCTCTGCCCCATCCCCGTAGCGATGCCCGAGGCTCACCACGCGCGTGTAACCTCCTTTGCGGTCCGCATAGCGCGGGGCAATGTCGGAAAAGAGCTTGCGCACGACCGCCTTGTCGCGCACGGTTGTCAGTACAAGCCGCCTGGAGTGCAAGTCGTTGCGTTTGGCGATGTTGATGAGGCGGTCCGCGAGCCGGCGCGCTTCCTTCGCCTTGGCCAAGGTCGTCTTGATGCTCAGATGTTCAAAGAGCGCAGTCACCAGATTAGTCAGTAACGCACGGCGATGGCTGGCCGTTCGGCCCAGTTTCTTCACTTTCTTGTTGTGTCGCATCGACTCTCGCCTTAGCTGTCGTGATCTTGGCTACTTTGCTTCTTCCTGCAGATATTTGTCCACATCCATCCCGAAGTGCAGGCCCCTGGACTCAAGGATCCTGTTGAGCTCCTGGAGTGACTTGCGGCCGAAGTTGCGGAAGCGCAGCATCTCTTGCTCATCCCGCCGCACCAAGTCCGCGATGGTCTGAATGTCGGCCGCCCGTAAGCAGTTGGAGGCGCGTACCGACAGTTCCAGCTCCTCGACGCTCATCTTCAGGAGCCTCCGAATGCGCACCGCCTCTTCGTCCACTTCCACGGGCTCTTCTTCCTCAGGCTCCACTTCGAAGTTGATGAACAGCCGAATGTGGTCCTGAAGAATCTGCCCGGCGTAGGTCAGAGCATCGTCTGGGGTGATGCTTCCGTCAGTATCGATCTCCAAGATCAACCGCTCATAGTCGGTACGCTGCCCCACGCGGGTATTCTCCACCGTGTAGCGCACGTTCTTGATGGGCGTGTAAATGGCATCGATCGGAATCGACCCGATGGGCATGTCAGGCAGCCGGTTTTCCTCCGCGGGGACATAGCCACGGCCTCGCCCTATGCGGAGCTCCATCTTAAAGTCGGCCTTCTCGTTGAGCGTGGCAATGTGGTGTTCGGGGTTCAGGACTTCGAATTCGCCCGGATTGACCTGGATGTCGCCCGCCTTGAACTCCCGCGGCCCTTTTAGGTGGAGGACCACCTTGTCCGGCTTGCGGTTGATGAGCTTGAGGCGCACCTCTTTGAGGTTCATGACGATCTCGGCGACATCCTCCTTGACGCCGGGGATCGTCGAGAACTCGTGCTGCACCTTGTCGATGCGCACCATGGTGATGGCCGCCCCGGGGAGCGACGAGAGCAGCACCCGGCGCAGCGCATTGCCTATGGTCACGCCAAAGCCCTTCTCCAGGGGCTGCACGATGAACCGGCCGTGGGTGTTGCTGTAGACCAACTCATCGAGTTCGATGGTCTCCGGCATTTGAAAGTTTGGTAAGCTCATGTATGTTCACTCCACAAATGTGTCTTGTGCCACATGGCCAGCCTCCAAACGTGGGCCGCTACTTGGAGTAGAGCTCCACAACGAGGCTTTCGTTCACGGGCAGCGGAATATCGGCGCGGCTGGGGACTTCCAGGAGCGTCCCGGACATGTTTGCCTTGTCCAACGCCAGCCACGGCAACTGCCGCCCCTCGCGCATGCGGCGCATCGAGGCGTGGAAGACTTCCAGCTGGCGGCTCTTGGCCCTCACTTTCACCTCATCGCCTGGCTTCAAGCGGTACGACGGAATATCGACGATGCGATTGTTCACCAGGAAGTGCCGGTGTCGCACCAACTGGCGCGCGGCCTTGCGCGACGGAGCGAGTCCGAGCCGGTAGACGACATTGTCCAGCCGGGTCTCCAGCAAGCGAAGCAGATTCTCGCCAGTGATGCCTGGCTGTCGCACCGCCTTCTCGAAGTAGTTGCGGAACTGCGCCTCCAGCACTCCGTAGATGCGCCGCACCTTCTGCTTCTCGCGCAGTTGCAAGCCGTATTGGGACTGCCTGAACCTCCTGGTGCGCCCATGTTGGCCAGGGGCATAGCCGCGCTTTTCGAACGGACACTTGGCGGCGTCGCACTTGACGCCCTTGAGAAACAGCTTCTGCCCTTCGCGACGGCACAGTTTGCAGTCCGGTCCAGTATATCTTGCCATAAGGAAACTGCCTCCAGAACTCGCGTTCTCTGTTGGGACGCTGCCTATCGGTTGCTCACACCCTGCGCCGCTTGGGCGGGCGGCAGCCATTATGCGGGATGGGGGTGACGTCCTTGATCGCCACCACCTGCAGACCGGCCGCCTGCAGCGATCGCACTGCCGCCTCGCGGCCCGCGCCTGGGCCCTTGAGCATCACCTCCACACGACGCAGACCCAGTTCCAAGGCCTCCTTGGCGGCCGCCTCGGCAGCCAATTGCGCCGCAAAGGGGGTGCTCTTGCGCGAGCCCTTGAACCCAATCCTACCGGCAGACGCCCATGAAATCACATTGCCATAGCTATCGGTCAGCGTGACGATAGTGTTGTTGAAGGTGGCCTTGATATGTGCCACCCCGTTGGCCTCGACTCGCTCGCGCTTGCGCGCGCGTCTTCGCATTGCGCTCAAACTCTACCTCCACCTCGCAAATGAGTGTCCGTGCCAGCTATTTCTTCTTCACGCTCACAATGCGGCGCCTGCCACGCCGCGTACGCGCGTTGGTGTGCGTGCGTTGACCGCGCACCGGCAGGTTGCGGCGATGACGAAGCCCGCGATAGCAGCCGATATCCATCAGCCGCTTGATGTTCATCGTCTCTTCCGCACGGAGCGCACCCTCCACCTTGTACTCCGCAGCGATGATGTTGCGAATCTTCGCCGCATCATCGGCCGAAAGGTCCTTGACGCGGATGTCAGGGTTTACACCCGCTTTCGCCAGGATCTTCCGCGACGAGGTGAGGCCGATGCCGTAGATGTAGGTCAACGCCACCTCGATGCGCTTCTCTTTTGGCAAATCGATACCAGCAATGCGTGCCAAAACCGCCTCCTTGAAGAAAAGTCAAATGGCTGCTAACCCTGCCGCTGCTTGTGGCGCGGGTTCTTGCAAATGACCATCACCACGCCCTTGCGTTTGACGATCTTGCAGCTCTCGCAAATCTTCTTCACCGACGACCGTACTTTCATACCTACTCCCAATCGGCACAATCTTCTTCACTGATGGGAAGTTTCTGGCCTCCCACCTCTGCCAGACGGCTACGCACAGCGCAGCGCTGTTGCTTGCACAGAGGCAAGCTACTTGTACCGATACGTGATGCGCCCGCGCGTCAAGTCGTAGGGAGACAGCTCCACGGTCACCTTGTCGCCCGGCAGAATGCGGATAAAATGCATGCGCATCTTGCCCGAGATGTGGGCGAGCACTTTGTGGCCGTTCTCCAGCTCCACGCGGAACGCGGCGTTGGGCAACGTTTCGATAATCGTGCCGTCAGCTCGTATCGGTTGTTCCTTAGCCATGGGCCTCCTATGCTACCGTCACATCCTCGGTAAGGATCACCGGCTCCCCGTCAGTGATGGCCACCGTGTGCTCAAAATGGGCGGAAGGCAGCCGGTCTTTGGTCACCACCGTCCAGCCATCGGCCAAGGTGAGGACCTCGTGCGAGCCCATGTTCACCATCGGCTCGATGGCCAACACCATCCCGGCGCGCAGCCGCACGCCACGATGCGGTGCGCCGAAATTCGGCACCTGCGGAGGCTCGTGCAGGCTGCGACCAATGCCATGCCCCACCAAGGCCCTCACGACGGAGAAGCCTTCGTTTTCCACCGTCGTCTGAATGGCGTGCGAGATGTCGGACAATCGATTGCCCACGCGTGCCTGGGCGATGCCCGCGTAAAGGGCCTGTTTCGTTGCCGCAAGCAGGCGCTCCTTCTCCGGGGAGATCTGCCCTACCGGGAACGTCTTGCACCCATCTCCGTAGTACCCCGCCATCTCCACGCCGATATCGACCCCAACGATGTCCCCTTCGCGCAGCACTCTGCATCCGGGCAGGCCGTGCACGACTTCCTCATCCACCGACACGCAGATGTGCGCCGGGAAACCCATGTAGTTCTTGAACGCTGCGCGCGCGCCGCGTGCCCTAAGAAAGCTTGCGACCTCTCGGTCAAGTACCTCTGTGTTCAGTCCCGGCCTGATCAGCGACTCGGCCAGCGCCAGTGCCTCGGCGACGAGACGGCAACTGGCGCGCATCAGCTCGATTTCACGCTGCCCCTTCAGCGGGCTGTTGTCGTGGTACTTAGTCGCTGCACCGCCTCCTGCACAACCTGCTGCACCTCAGGAATCGATCTATCGCCCGGGATGACGCGCAACTTCCCCTGCTGCTCATAGTAACGCCGTAGGGGTAGTGTCTGCCGCGCGTAGACGCGCAGCCGCTCGCGCACGGTCTCTTCTCTATCATCCGGACGCTGGACGAGCTGCCCGCCACACGCAGGGCAAATGCCCGTACGTGCTGCCTCGTCGGTGGCGAGGTTGTAGACAGCCCCACACGCCGCACAGACCCGCCTGCTACTCAGCCGCCGCACGATCTCGGCGTCCGGCACCTCCAGCATCAACACCAAGTCGATGGCCTTCCCCTGCCTCTCCAGCAGCCGGTCAAGCGCCTTAGCCTGCGCCAGGGTCCTGGGGAAGCCATCGAGAATGAACCCGCTCTGACAATCCGCCGCCCGCAACCGCTCGGAGACCACCGCAATCATGAGGCGGTCCGGCACCAGCTTGCCCTCCGCCATGATTCCTTCCACCTTTTGCCCGAGTGGGGTGCGTTGCGCCACCGCCTCGCGGAGCATGTCGCCAGTGGAGATATGCGCCACCCGCAGATGGTTGGCCAGCAGACTGGCCTGCGTCCCCTTGCCGGTGCCGGGCGCTCCGAGTATGATCAGGCGCATGGGCTGGGTCCGTTCCCTGACCAGGCGGCGCACTACATCCGCCTGCGCCCTCTAATCTTGCCGGTCTTCAAGAATCCGTCGTAATGCCGCATCAGCAGGTGCGACTCGACCTGCTGCAAGGTGTCCAACACCACACCCACCACGATCAACAACGACGTGCCGCCGTAGAACGAAGCAAAATCGTAGGAGACGTTGGACACCTTGGTCAGGAAGTACGGGAAAATGGCCACAATCGCCAGGGCTATCGACCCAGGGAGCATGATGCGCGTCAGAATGTGGTCGATGAACTCGCTTGTCTTTGCGCCCGGGCGCACACCGGGGATGAAGCCCCCGTACTTCTTCATATTGTCCGCCACGTCGACGGGGTTGAAGGCAATCGCCGTGTAGAAGTACGTGAAGAAGACAATCAAGATCCCGTAGATCAGCCAGTAGACCACCGAGGTGGCGGAAAACATGTTGTTCAACGACTCGACGAACCCGCTCTTGGGCAGAAAGGTCTGGATCGTCTGCGGCACAAAGAGAATCGACTGAGCGAAAATAATGGGCATCACCCCCGCCGTGTTGACTCGCAGCGGCAAATGGGTGCTCTGCCCACCGTAGATCTTCCGGCCGATGATGCGCTTGGCGTACTGCACGGGGATCTTGCGGGTGCCCTGCGTGAGGACCACCGTCGCCGCCACCGTGCCCACAAAGACTGCGATCAGCAGGATCTCTGTCAGCAGACCACGATTCCCGGTGAGCGCCTGCTGCAGCTCGTTGAAGATGGAGTTCGGGAACCTGGCAATGATGCCGATGAAAATGATCAGAGAAATGCCGTTGCCGATGCCGCGCTCGGTGATCTGTTCCCCCAGCCACATGATCAGCACCGTCCCCGCTGCCAGGGTTAACATCGTCAGGAACGTAAAGAGAATGATCTGCCCGGTGGTATCGGCCGACACAACCCGCAACAGGATACGCTCGCCCGTCTTGGTGACAGTCTCCACGGGCGGAATCGAGCGCAGAAAAACCGACACGCCGTAAGCCTGGAAGGCGGAGATGAGCACCGTGCCGTATCGCGTGTACTGGGCGATTTTCTTGCGTCCCGCCTCGCCTTCCTTTTGCAACTTCTGGAAATAGGGCACCACCGCCCCGAGCAGTTGCAAGATGATCGAGGCGGAGATGTAGGGCATGATGCCCAGCGCGAAGACGGTGGCTCGCTTCAGGGCGCCCCCGGCGAAGAGGTCGTAGAGCCCGAGGAGGCCACCGCCGCCCATTGCCGAGTCGATATAGGCAGTCAGTGCCGGTCCGCTGACCATGGGGATGGGCACGTGGCCGCCAACACGATAGACAACCAGAATGCCGAGCGTAAAGAGAATCTTCCGCTTCAGCTCTGGGATCTTGAAGGCGCTCTGGAATTCCCTGATCATAGCACCGTCACCTTCCCGCCTGCGCTCTCAATCTTCTCCTTGGCGGACTTGCTGAACGCGTGCGCCGATACCTGCAGAGCACGACTCAGCTGCCCCGAACCAAGTATCTTGACAGGGAGCCCTTTCTTCCTGATGAGCCCCTTCTCGCGAAGCACGGCGGGGTCGACGCTTGTCACCGACTCCAGGCGTTCCAGGTCGCAGACGTTGACGACCTGGTATTCTTTCTTGAAGGGGCTAGTGAAACCCCGCTTGGGCACTCGCCGTTGTAAGGGCATCTGCCCGCCCTCGAACCAGGCCCGATGCTTGGCGCCAGAGCGGGAATGCTGTCCCTTGTGGCCCCGCGTCGAGGTGCCGCCGTGTCCAGAGGCATCGCCTCTGCCCAGGCGTTTGCGCTGCTTTTTTGACCCTGCAGGTGGTTTCAGCTGCGATAGATTCATCGTTCCTCAAGGCTTGCTTGTCGCACACACTTGCTCAGCGGCGTATTCAGGCGTGCCGCTACAGCTCTTCCACATTCACTAAGTGGCCGACCTTGGCAATCATCCCCCTGATCTGCGGTGTGTCGGCGTGCTCCACGCTCTGGTGGAGCTTGCGCAGACCGAGGGCCCGCACCGTCAGTTTCTGCCGCCAGTGGCGGCCAATGGTGCTGCGCACCAAGGTCACCCGAAGTTTTCGCGTCTTCTTTGCCATCGCTGCATCCGTCTCGATCAGTCGTTTTCTGCCTTGGCCGGGGTTTCCTCCAGCCCGAAGAGCTGGCGGAGGCTCATGTCTCGCTTCTTGGCCATTGTCCGGGCATCCACCAATTTGCTGAGGGCAACCACAGTTGCTTTGACCACATTATGCGGGTTGGCGGAGCCCAGCGACTTGGTCAACACGTCCCGCACGCCTGCCGCCTCCATGATGGCGCGCACCGCACCGCCAGCAATGACCCCGGTTCCAGGCGAGGCCGGGCGAAGGAGCACCTTACCGGCGCCGTACTTGCCACTGACCAGATGCGGGATGGTGCTTCCCACCAATGGCACGCGCATGATGTTCTTCTTGGCCGCCTCTGATCCTTTGGAAATGGCGTCGGTCACCTCATTGGCCTTGCCCAGTCCCACGCCCACGTGTCCTTTGCCATCGCCCACGACGACGATGGCGTTGAAGCTAAAGCGCCGTCCACCCTTGACCACTTTGGCCACGCGGTTGACGTGCACTACCTGTTCTTTCAGTTCCAATTCACTTGGGTTGATACGCTCCAAGCTCTGCTCCTGCTGTTTGCGATTTCGCCATCACGTGCGCCGACTCTGTCCGGCCTCAGAACTGTAGTCCGCCCTCGCGCGCGCCGTCGGCCAGCGCCTTCACCCGGCCGTGGTACAAGTACCCGCCTCGGTCAAAGACTACCTTGCTAATCTTGAGCTCCTTGGCCTTCTCGGCGATGCCCTTGCCGACCACTTTGGCGACCTCAACCTTGCTCTTGGCCTCCTTCACCGCCGGTCGAAGAGCCTCTGTCAGGCTGGACACACCCGTCAGCACGCGGTGGGTGGTGTCATCCACCAACTGCGCGTAGATGTGTCGGTTACTGCGAAAGACTACCAAGCGCGGCCGTTCACCGGTACCATGCACCCGCTTACGAATGCGCTTTTTCTTGCGTGCCCGCGCCTCTACTTTGAAAGTCGAGTTCTTCATCGCTCACTTGCGTTTCTTCTGCTGTTCGCTGTCTGCCAGCTCACCGTCATCGTCCGGCGCTCTTGCCTTCCTTCTTCCGCACCTGCTCCCCTTCGTAGCGAATTCCCTTACCCTTGTAGGGTTCCGGTGGCTTGAAGGAGCGCACCTTGGCAGCCACCTGCCCCACCAACGCCTTGTCGATCCCTTTGACGACAATATTAGTCGGAGTCGGCGTCTCGAAGGTGATCCCTGCCGGCGGAACAAAAACGATGGGGTGGGAATAGCCCAGCTGCAACTTCAGGCGGTTGTTCACCACCTCCGCGCGGTAACCCACCCCCACCACCTCCAAGCGCTTCTGGAACCCCTCGGTCACGCCCAGGATCATGTTGGCAATCAGGGTGCGGAACAGCCCATGAAGCGACTTGGCCTGCGGTGCACTTGGATCCGCAGCCACCACCACCTGCCCATCTTGCACCGTGCAGGTCAAAGGCGAGGGCAAATCCAGTGACAGCTCGCCCTTCGGTCCTTTGGCCGAGACCCGCTTATCGGCAACAGTCACCGCGACGCCCCCGGGCACCACAATGGGAACTTTTCCTACTCGTGACACAGCAGTCTCCTACACTGAGCACTCATCACCACACGTAGCAAAGCACCTCGCCACCGACGCCAGCCTTGCGTGCCTGCTGACCAGTCATCACCCCTTTCGGCGTTGACAGAATAGCGACACCCAAATTGTTAAGGACCCGCGGGATCTCGTCCACACCCACATACTTCCGCTGTCCTGGTTTGCTAACCCGCTCCAGGCCTGAGATCACCGGCTCCTCGTTCTCGTCGTAGCGCAAGTAGATCCTCAACATGCCCTGCTTGCCGTCCTCCACCAACACGAAGCTGTGGATGTAGTGCTGTTCCTGCAGAATGCGGGTGATATCGGTCTTCAAACGCGAAGCAGGAATATCCACCTTCTTGTGACCGGCACGCAGCGCATTGCGGATCCTGGTCAAATAATCAGCGATGGGATCGGTCATTGACATCTATCATCTCCTCTTGCCGAAGATGCCGCTGGTCACCAGCTGGACTTGACCACACCCGGGATCATGCCTTGCCCCGCAAGCTCCCGGAAGCAGATGCGACACAAGCCAAACTTCCGCAAATGCCCGCGCGGCCGTCCACAGCGGCTGCAGCGATTGCGGTGGCGTACGGCAAACTTCTGTGGCTTCTTCATCTTCGCGATGCACGATGTCCTGGCCAAGCTCTACTCTCCGCGTTTAGTCTCCGGTCACGCGCCCTCTCTGCGCATAAATGGCATGCCAAATGCCGCCAGAAGCTCGTAAGCTTCCTCGTCAGTCTTTGCTGTGGTCACAATGGTCACATCCATGCCCCGGATTTTCTCTACCTTGTCGTAGTTTATCTCCGGGAAAATGATCTGTTCCTTGATGCCTAAGGAGTAGTTGCCCCGCCCATCAAACGAGCGGTCCGACAGTCCGCGGAAGTCACGCACCCGCGGCAAGGCAATGCTGATCAAGCGATCGAGGAACTCATACATGCGCCAACCTCGCAGGGTCACATGGCAGCCGATGGGGTTGCCAGCGCGCAGCCTGAAGTTAGAAATCGCCTTGCGCGCCCTACTGATGGCCGGCCGCTGTCCGGCAATGACCGCCATCTCATCCATGGCCATGTCCAGCAGCTTGCGATTTGCCAATGCATCGCCCACACCCATGTTGAGGACAATCTTCTCCAGGCGTGGCACCTGCATGACATTCTTGTAGCCGAAGCGCTTCATCAAGTAGGGCACGATCTCAGCGCGATACTGTTCCAAAAGTCGTGGTTTGTAGTCCATAGGGCCTTGTGTCCGCCTTTCCCAGACTATAAGCCTTTCACCAACATCTCGCCGCAGCTGTTGCAGTAGCGCACGCGGGTTGCCCGGCCGGTGCGGCTGTCGCTAATGACCTTCACGCCCACCTTTGTCGTCTCGTTGCACTTGGGGCAAATAACCATGACATTGGAGGCATGAATGGGGGCCTCCTTCTCGACTATGCCACCCTGGGGGTTCTGCTGCGACGGTCTGGTGTGGCGCTTGATGAAGTTGACTCCCTCGACGATGACGCGGTTCTTTTCCGGGAACACTTTCAACACCCGGCCCCGCTTGCCGCGGTCGTCGCCGGAGATTACCACCACCATGTCATCTTTTCGTACGTTCATCTCCTGCCTTGCCTCTGCTTCTCCGTCGGTGCTGCCTCTTCACAGCACTTCGGACGCTAAGGATACGATCTTGAGAAACTGCTTCTCGCGCAGCTCGCGGGCCACCGGCCCAAAGATACGCGTCCCTTTCGGCTCGCCCGCGTCGTTGATGAGCACGGCCGCGTTCTCGTCGAAGCGGATGTAGGAACCATCCGGCCGGCGGGTCTCCTTCTTGGTGCGCACGATGACCGCCTTGCTCAAGTCACCCTTCTTCACGCTCCCGCCGGGCAGCGCCGACTTGACGGTAACGACAATCACGTCCCCCACCGTCGCATAGCGACGCTTGCTACCTCCCAAAATTCTGATGCACATGACGCGCTTGGCGCCGGTGTTGTCGGCAACATTGAGTCGTGTGTAGGTCTGGATCATTGCTCACGCTTTCCTGTACTCAGCATCTCTGCAGTTCCCACTACTTCGCCTTCTCGATGATCTCCACCAGCCGCCAGCGCTTGCGACGGCTAAGGGGACGAGTTTCCATGATCAACACCTTGTCGCCCACGTGGCTTTCGTTGCCCTCGTCGTGGCACATGAAGGTAGAGGTGCGCCTCACATATTTTTCGTACTGCGGGTGCTTCACGCGCCGGGTAACTGCCACCACGCGGCTCTTGTTCATCTTGTCGGAAACGACGACCCCGACCTTGGTCTTGCGTCTACCTCGCTGTGCCACCTTGGATCCTGCTGATTGTGTATTTTCCATGGTCCTTCCCATGACAAGGCTATTGCTTCGCCTTCCTGATGCCCAGTTCATATTCGCGCAGCACCGTCTTCAGGCGCGCGATGTCTTTGCGCAGCAGGCGGATCTTCAAAGGATTGTCCAGCTGATGCGTCGCGTGCTGAAAACGGAGGTTGTGCAACTCATCCACCGCCTCCTCCAGGCGCAGCTTCAGCTCCTCGACGGGCAGCTGCTTGATCTCCTCCATCTTCATGGCCTATGCTCCGTACTCGGCTCTGGCAACGAACTTTGTGCGAATGGGGAGCTTATGCGCGGCCAAGCGCAACGCCTCGCGCGCCAGCTCCTCAGAAACCCCTTCCAGCTCAAAGAGGACGCGGCCCGGCTTGACGACAGCTACCCAGTATTCGGGGGCACCCTTACCCTTGCCCATGCGGGTCTCGGCCGGCTTCTTGGTCACCGGTTTGTCGGGGAAGATACGAATCCACACTCGGCCACCACGCTTGATATGGCGGGTCATGGCGATACGCGCCGCCTCGATCTGCCGCTGCGTGATCCAGGCCGGCTCCAGCGCCTTGAGCCCGTAGTGGCCGAAAGTAAGCATCGCTCCTCTGGTGGCGATGCCTTTCATGCGACCACGCTGCTGCTTGCGCCACTTGGTGCGCTTTGGCATTAACATAAGGTGCTATCTCCGTATCAGTGTCAACTATGTTCCACGGCGCTCTTGGCGCCGAAGACTTCACCCTTGCAGATCCACACCTTTACGCCCACCGTGCCGTAGGTCGTGCGCGCGGTCGCGCGGGCAAAATCGATGTCCGCGCGGAAGGTGTGGAGGGGGATCCTTCCCTCCCGGTATTGCTCGGTACGGGCCATTTCCGCGCCGCCCAGCCTTCCGGAGCAGACGATGCGCACTCCTTCGGCCCCCATGCGCATGGTGGACATGATGGCGCGCTTCATTGCCTTGCGAAAAGAGACCTTCGCCACCAGCTGACTGGCGATATTCTCGGCCACCAGGTAGGCATCCAGCTCCGGTCGCTTGATCTCCTGAATGTTTATGTGAACCTCTGTCTTGGTCAGCCGCTCCAGCTCTTCTTTGATCTTGTCCACCTCGGCGCCCTTGCGCCCGATCACAATCCCTGGCCGTGCCGTGTGAATGGTGACCTTGCTATTCTTTGCGGTACGCTCAATCTCGATCCTGGACACGCCCGCGCGCTGGAGTCGATTCCTGATGTAGTTGCGCAACAACAAGTCTTCCGACAACTTGCTGGCAAAATCCCGCTCGTCGAACCAGTTCGACTCCCAGGTGCGGGTGATGCCTACGCGCATGCCAATTGGATTTGCCTTTTGTCCCAAACTCTCCTCCTGCTGGTGATCAGGGTAACCAACGGCACCACTTAAGCGTGAGCTGCCTTCTCGCCGGCGTCAGCGACCACGATGGCAACGTGGCAGGTGCGCTTGCGAATCCTGCTTGCCCGCCCCATGGACCCCGCGCGATACCGGCGCAGGGTAAAGCCCGCATTGACTTGGATCTCCTTAACGAAGAGTTCCTCTGGCGAGAGCTTCGCGCCCTCGTCGCTGTTCATGAGATTCGCCACTGCCGAGCGCAGCGCTTTCTCCAAAGGACGAGACGCCGCCTTGGGGCTGAAGTGGAGGATGTTCAGCGCATCCTCTACGCCCCGGCCCCGGATCAAGTCCGCCACTTGGCGCATCTTTCGCGGCGACGTCCTCAAGTATTTTGCCACGCAACGTCCTTCCATCACCTATCTCCGCTGAGAATGCCTCTGCTCGCCATCAATGTACGCGCGTCGCCTTTTCCTTTGCCCTTTCTGGATGGCCGCGGAAAGTCCTCGTCGGTGCGAACTCGCCCAATTTGTGTCCCACCATGTTTTCGGTGATGAACACGGGGATGAACTTGTTGCCGTTGTGCACCGCCAGCGTATGGCCGACAAACTCCGGCGGAATGGTGGAGCGGCGAGCCCACGTCTTGATGACCTTCTTCTGGTTGGCCTTGTTCAACGCTTCGATCTTCTTGAGCAGCTTCTGGTCGACGTACGGACCTTTCTTTACCGAGCGCGCCATGTCTCCTCGCTTAGCCTTTTCTTCTCCTGATAATCAGCTTGTCAGAAGGCTTCCGGCCGCGGGTCTTCAACCCTTTGGCCAACTGACCCCACGGCGAGCAAGGGTGGCGACCTCCGGAGCTCTTGCCCTCGCCTCCGCCCATGGGGTGGTCCACAGGGTTCATTGCCACGCCGCGCACCTTGGGGCGACGGCCCAGCCAGCGCGAGGCACCGGCCTTGCCCAGACTCAGCGAGTCGTGTTCAACGTTGCCCACCTGGCCGAGCGTGGCTCTGCACTCAAGGCGGATGAGCCGCACCTCGCCCGAGGGGAGACGCACATGGCCATAGTCGCCCTCTTTCGCCACCAGCTGCGCATAGGTTCCGGCGCCGCGCGCGATCTGCCCGCCCTTGCCGGGCTTCAGCTCCACGTTGTGGATGAAGGTGCCCAGCGGGATGTTGCGCAGCGGCATGGCATTGCCGATCCGGATCTCCGGCTTCTCCCCAGAGAGCAGTTCGTCGCCCACCTTGAGGCCCACCGGAGCAAGGATGTAGCGCTTCTCGCCGTCGGCGTAGTGCAAGAGCGCCACATTGGCCGAGCGGTTCGGATCGTACTGGATAGAAGCCACCCGCGCGGGGATTTCCAGCTTGTCGCGCTTGAAATCGATGAGCCGATAGGCCCGCTTGTGGCCGCCACCGCGGCGACGCGAAGTGATCCTTCCCACGTTGTTGCGGCCGCCCGTCTTGCGCAGCGGAGCCAGCAGGCTCTTCTCCGGCTTGGTCTCGGTAGTTTCGTCGAATGCCGAAACCGTGCGAAACCGCAGCGTCGGGGTTACCGGTTTGAACGTCTTGACTGCCATCAGGGTCTCTTTCTATCTTAAGCTTCTCATCTGCTACCGCGTACCGAACAGGTCGATGGTGTCGCCCTCGCGCAGGGTGACAATGGCCTTACGCCAGTTGGCGCGCCGCCCACGGGTGAGGCCACGCCTGGTGTTCATGCGCTTGGTCTTGCCCTTCACGTTCATGATGCGCACGCCTTCCACGGTGACGTCGAACCTTTTCTCCACCGCCTCCTTGACGGCAATCTTGGTGGCCTCGGCGTCGACCTCGAAGGCATACTGCCGGTGCGTCTCCTGCAGCTTGAGCATCTTCTCGGTGACTATGGGCCGGCGCAAGATAGTGTGCGGCTTTCTCATGACACCAACACCTTCTGCATTTCGTCCAAGGCGCTCTTCTGGATGACCAACATCTGGCAATTGAGAATGTCGCAGGTCGATACCGCACTGGCCTGGCGGATCTCCAAGTTGGGCAGGTTGCGTCCCGCCCGCAGCAGCATCTCATCGGCGGTGGGGATAAGAAGCAGCGTCTTCTTATCGGCCACGCCAATCCCCTTGAGGATGCCGAGCATGTCGCGCGTCTTGCCGCTTTCCACAGAAAAGTCCTCGACCACCAGGACTTCCTGGGCCTTCGCCTTAGCCGAGAGGGCCGATATACGCGCCAGGCGCTTCATCCTCTTCGACAGCTTCTGGTGATAGTCCCGCGGGTGGGGACCAAACACGCGGCCGCCACCAACCCAAAGAGGGGAGCGAATCGTGCCGGCGCGGGCCGTGCCCCGCCCTTTTTGGCGCCAGGGTTTGCGCCCACCACCGCGCACCATGGAGCGCGTGCGCGTGGAGGCGGTCCCTTGCCGGCGGTTGGCCAACTCGGCTACCACTGCTTGGTGGATCACTCCCTGGTTCGGTTCCGCTGCGAAGATCTCGTCGGGCACCTCAAGCTCGGCGGCGGTGCTCCCATCGGTCTTGTGTAACGCAAGTTTCATGGCGCTATCTACTTTTTCTTAATGATCACGATGCCATTCGGCGCACCAGGCACGGCGCCCTTCACTGCAATCAGGTTCTTCTCCGCGTCCACCTTGACCACCTGCAGGTTGCGGACAGTCAGCCTGTCGCCACCCATTCTCCCCGCCATGCGCAGTCCCTTGAAAGAGCGGGACGGAAACGACGACGAGCCGATGGAACCCGGGGCGCGATGACGGTCGCTCTGGCCGTGGCTCTTGGGGCCGCCACCGAAGTGGTGCCGTTTGACCACGCCGGCGAACCCGCGCCCTTTGGACACACCCGTAACGGAAACCACATCGCCTTCGCTAAACAGATCCGCCTTGAGCACGTCTCCCGGCTTCACGCTCTCTGCCAGGGCAAAGTCGCGGAACTCGCGCAGCACGCGCGGCGGCTTGATGTTGGCCTTCTCGCAGTGACCCAGCAGGGGCTTATTGGCTAACTTGGCACGTCGCTCGCCAAAGGCCAGTTGCACGGCGTTGTAGCCATCTTTTTCTGCGGTCTTTATCTGCGCGACGTAGCAGGGCCCGGCTTCGATTACCGTCACCGGCACCAGCTTGCCCGACGCGTCGAAGAGCCGCGTCATGCCCGCCTTCTTACCGATCAATCCCAACATAGCTCTCTCGTCTGTTGCCCATTCAGTTTGGTAGCGGGGCTCCTCACCCCTTGATCTCCACGTCCACGCCCGCGGGCAGCTCTAGCTTCATGAGCGCATCCACCGTCTTTGGTGTCGAGTTGTGGATGTCGATGAGGCGCTTGTGGACGCGCGTCTCGAATTGCTCCCGCGACTTTTTGTCGACGTGCGGCGAACGCAAGACCGTGTACACCGTCCTGCGCGTCGGCAAGGGGATGGGGCCGGATATCTCGGCGCCCGTATTCCTGGCCGTCTGGATGATCTTCTCCGTGGACTTGTCCAGGAGCCAGTGGTCGTACGCTCTCAGTTTGATTCTGATGGTCTGCCCAGCCATGCACTCTCCAGCAGTCTGCGTGCTGTGTTTGCCTCAGGGAGGCGGCTTTACTCGATGATTTTGCCGACCACGCCGGCGCCGACGGTGCGGCCACCCTCACGAATGGCAAACCGCAAGCCCTCCTCCATCGCAATGGGCGTGATCAACTCCACCTCCATCGTCACATTGTCCCCCGGCATCACCATCTCCACCCCCTCCGGCAACCGAATCGTCCCCGTCACATCCGTCGTCCGAAAGTAAAACTGCGGCCGATACCCATTGAAAAACGGCGTGTGCCGACCCCCCTCCTCCTTCGTCAACACGTACACATTGCCCGCAAACTTCGTATGCGGCGTAATCGACCCCGGCGCCGCGATCACCTGACCCCGCTCCAACTCGTCCTTCTCTATCCCCCGCAACAACAACCCCACATTGTCCCCCGCTATCCCCTCATCCAAAATCTTCCGAAACATCTCCACCCCCGTCACCACCGTCCGCCGCTGCGCCCCCAAACCCACAATCTCCACCTCATCCCCTACCCGCACCCGTCCACGCTCAATCCGACCAGTCCCCACCGTCCCTCGCCCCGTTATCGAAAACACATCCTCCACCGGCATCAAAAACGGCTTGTCCACATCCCGCACCGGCGTCGGTATGTACCGATCCACCGCCTCCATCAACTCCACAATGCACCGCGTCTTCTCCGGATCAGCCGGATGCTCCAACGCCAACAACGCACTCCCCTTGATCACCGGCACCTCATCCCCAGGAAACTCATACTGACTCAATAACTCCCGCACCTCCAACTCCACCAACTCCAACAACTCAGGATCATCTACCTGGTCAGTCTTGTTCAAAAATACCACCAAGTACGGCACATTCACCTGACGCGCCAACAACACATGCTCCCGCGTCTGCGGCATCGGCCCATCCGCCGCCGATACCACCAAAATCGCCCCGTCCATCTGCGCCGCCCCCGTCACCATGTTCTTCACATAGTCCGCATGCCCCGGACAATCCACATGCGCATAATGACGCGCCTCCGTCTCATACTCCGCATGATGCACGTTGATCGTCAACCCCCGCGCCTTCTCCTCCGGCGCATTGTCAATCTCATCGTACGACTTCGCCTGCGCCAATCCCCGCCGACTCAATACCTGCGTGATCGCCGCCGTCAACGTCGTCTTCCCATGATCCACATGACCAATCGTCCCTATGTTCACGTGCGGCTTCGTCCGCTCAAACTTCTGCTTCGCCATCGCTCATCTCCTCCTGATTGCTCTTTCAAGTTGCCACGTCGGCCGCTCACCGGGCCATCGCATAGGGGCGATGTTCGCCCAACAGCTTTTCGGCTACCTCGTCGGGGGCCGGGGCATAGCGCAGGAATTGCAACGTAAAGATTGCCCGGCCCTGGGTCATGGAGCGTAGCTGCGTTGCGTAGCCGAAGGTTTCGCTCACCGGTATCTCTGCATCGATGACCTGGCCGTCGGCGCGGGGCGCCATGGCCTTTATTTTGGCGCGCCGCATACGCAGGTCGCCCACCACGTCGCCCAGGTACTCCTCCGGTACCACCACTTCCAGCTTCATCAACGGCTCCAAGAGCATGGGGTCGGCACGTCGTGCTCCATCACGGAACGCCATCGAGGCCGCGATCTTGAAGGCAATATCCGACGAGTCCACCTCGTGATATGAGCCATCGATAAGGGCCACCTTGATATCGACCATGGGGCTGCCTGTCAGCACGCCTTCGCCCATCGCTTCTTTCACCCCATCGGCGATCGGCTTGATGAACTGCTTGGGAATGACGCCGCCGATGATCTTGCTCTCGAATTCGAACCCTTTGCCCGGCTCGTTCGGCTCCAGCTCCAACACGACGTGTCCGTACTGCCCCCGTCCACCGCTCTGCTTGATGAACTTGCCCTCGCTAGTCACCTTGCGCCGGATCGTCTCGCGGTAGCTGACCTGCGGCTTGCCGATCTTGGCCCCCACCTTAAACTCGCGCAGCAGGCGGTCGGTCAGGATCTCCAGGTGAAGCTCGCCCATACCGGAGATGAGGGTCTGCCCCGTCTCCTGGTTCACCTTCACCTGAAAGGTCGGGTCCTCATCGGCCAGGCGCGCCAAGGAAAGGGACAAGCGTTCTTGATCGGCCTTGGTCTTCGGCTCAATGGCGATGCTGATCACCGGTTCTGGGAAGCGCATCGCCTCCAGCACAATGGGCTTCTTGGGGTCGCACAGCGTGTCACCTGTCTGAGTGAGCCGCAAACCCACGGCGGCAGCAATGTTGCCACAGGTAATCTCTTCCAGGTCCTCGCGCTTGTTGGCGGCCATCTGCAGAATGCGCGACAAGCGCTCGCGCTTGCCAAGATTGGCGTTGAGCACCGTCGCACCCGTCTGGATCTTCCCCGAATAGACGCGGAAGTAGGTCAGACGGCCCACGTACGGATCGGACATCACCTTGAAGGCCAAGGCCGCGAAAGGCTCATCCTCCGAAGGGCGCCGCGTCTCCATCTTGCCGATGTAGGGGTTTTCGCCCTGCACCGGCGGCAAATCCATCGGCGAAGGCAGATAGCGCACCACCGCATCCAACAGGCGCTGGATACCCTTGTTCCGCGCAGCTGAACCGCAAAGCACCGGCACGATGCTCACATCCAGCGTCGCCCTGCGCACCACGCTGATGATTTCCTCTTCCCCAATCTCTTTGCCCTCTAAGTATTTCTCCAAGAGGGTGTCGTCATAGTCCGAAATGGCTTCCAAGAGCTTGGTGCGGTACTCGTTGGCGAGCCCCAATAGGTCCTTGGGGATATCAAACTCCTCCCACTGGCTGCCAAGCGTATCTTCCCTGTGGGTGACGGCCTTCATGCGAATGAGGTCGATGAGGCCGGTGAACATATCGCCCTGCCCCATGGGAATTTGCACGGGGATGGGGTTGGCGCCCAGCCGCTCGCGGATCATGCGCACGGTGTTGAAAAAGTCCGCGCCAATGCGATCCATCTTGTTGACAAAGGCGATGCGCGGGATGCGATACTTGTCCGCCTGTCGCCACACGGTTTCCGACTGCGGCTCCACGCCACCAACTGCGCAGAACAAGGCAACGGCGCCGTCCAGCACGCGCAGGGAGCGTTCCACTTCCACGGTGAAATCCACATGCCCCGGCGTGTCGATGATGTTGATGCGGTGACCGTCCCACTCGCAGCTGATGGAGGCGGCAGTGATGGTGATGCCTCGCTCCTTTTCCTGCTCCATCCAATCCATGGTGGCAGCACCATCATCCACCTCGCCGATGCGGTGCACCTTGCCCGTGTAGAACAGGATGCGCTCGGTGGTCGTGGTCTTGCCGGCATCGATGTGCGCCATGATGCCGATGTTGCGAATTTTTTCGATTGGGTATCGTGTTGACATTAAAAAAGTCCGCCAAATCTGGAAAGACCCGTTCTGGTCTCTCACCTAAGCTCGGAGGACGACGGCACGCCAAAACTGCAGTGGTTTCCTTTAGCTCCTGCGTCCTGCTCGAGATTGTCACATGGTTGTGCACTCCCTGGCTAAGGGGAGCGCTTGTTGTTGTTACCTCGCCAGGCCAAGCCCGGCACGAAACTACCAGCGGAAGTGGGCAAACGCCTTGTTGGCTTCCGCCATCTTGTGCGTGTCTTCGCGCTTCTTGATGGAAGCGCCTTCGTTCTTGGAGGCAGCTATGAGCTCGGCAGCCAGTTTCTCGGCCATGGTCTTTTCCGACCTGGCGCGAGCGTTGCTGATGATCCAGCGGATCGCCAAGCTCTGCCGGCGCTCGGGGCGCACTTCCACAGGAACCTGATAGGTGGCGCCTCCGACCCGTCGTGACTTGACCTCCAACAGCGGCTTCACGTTTTCCACCGCCTTCTCAAAAACCTCCAGGCCATTCTGCCCGGTCTTTTTCTCGATGATATCGATCGCGCGGTAGAAAATCGTCTCTGCCACGCTCTTCTTGCCGCGCCTCATGATGCTGTTGATGAACTTGGTGACCAGCACCGACTGGAACTTCGGATCTGGGAGCACCTCACGTTTGACCGGCCGTTTTCTCCTCGGCATCTCTCACTCTCAGAGTATGAACAATTCGTCTCGCTTGCCTGTTACTTCTTGGGCCTCTTCGTCCCGTACTTGGAGCGCCCCTGGGTACGGTCGTTGACGCCTGCGGTGTCCAGCGTTCCCCGGATGATATGGTAGCGCACACCAGGGAGGTCCTTCACTCGGCCACCTCTGACGAGCACGATGGAGTGCTCTTGCAAATTGTGGCCCTCGCCTGGGATATAGGCCGTCACTTCGTAGCCGTTGGTCAGGCGCACACGGGCCACTTTGCGCAGCGCAGAGTTAGGCTTCTTGGGCGCAGTGGTGTACACCCGAGTGCACACGCCACGCCGCTGCGGCGACCCCGTCAGTGCTGGCGCCTTGCTCTTGGCCAGTACGCGCGCCCTGCCATGGCGCACAAGCTGATTAATCGTCGGCAAGCTTCCTCCTCTTCTGCGAACGCCAAATATAAGCAAACAGCCTACGAAATCCAACTACTTTTTCGCTCGACAACGGGCGTTGCTCATCTGTTACTCAGACGCAGCCACTTCGTTCGTGACCTGCTCAGCCTCTTCCTGGCTGGGTGCGAACACGCGAATGTCGCGGTACTTGGCCAGGCCTGTTCCTGCGGGGATGAGGTTGCCCATCACCACGTTTTCCTTCAGACCAAGCAAGCGGTCGATCTTTCCCTCCACCGAGGCATCGGCCAGCACCCGCGTGGTCTCCTGGAACGAAGCGGCCGAAATGAAGCTGTCGGTGGACAGCGACGCCTTGGTGATGCCGAGCAGGAGCGGCTCGAAGGTGGCAGGCTTGGCCGGACGGGCCTCAGGGACCTGCTTTCCGTCCTTCTCCAGCGTTGCACACACCTCCTTGAACTCGGCAGCATTCACCCTCTGCCCCACTCGCCAGGTCGAGTCGCCTGGCGCGGTGATGACCATCTGCTCCTTCATGCGATCGTTCTCTTCCATGAAAGAGAGACGATCGACCTGCTCACCCTCCAGGTAGTCGGTGTCACCGGGGTCCTCGATGCGCACCTTCTGCAGCATCTGCCGTACGATGATCTCGATGTGCTTATCGTTGATGCGCACGCCCTGCAGGCGATAGACCTCCTGGATCTCATTCAGCAGATACTCCTGCACCTTGTTGGCGCCCATGATCGCCAGGATGTCGTGGGGTGCCACAGCTCCTTCAGACAGTTTCTCGCCCGCCCGCACTCGGTCCCCGTCGTGCACCAACACGTGCTTGCCGTAGGGGATGGTGTAGGTGCGCTGGTCGTGACCGTCCTCGGAGGTGACCACGATCCTGCGCACGCCGCGGCGGATTTCGCCAAAGCTGACGATGCCGTCGATCTCGCTGACCACTGCTGGGTCTTTCGGCCGCCGCGCCTCGAACAGCTCGGCCACCCGAGGTAGTCCGCCCGTGATGTCCCGCGTCTTAGCGATTTCGCGGGGGATCTTGGCAATCACCTGCCCCGCCTTAATCTCCTGGCCCTCACGCACCTGGAGGAACGCCCGCACCGGCATGTGGTGGCGAGCAAGAACTTTGCCCTTTGCGTCGACCACCAAGACCTGCGGGTTAAGGTTGCGGTTGCGCGCCTCGATGATGACGCTCTGTTTCAGCCCCGTGGTCTCATCCAGCTCTTCCCGGTAGGTGACATTCTCCTTGATGTCCTCGAACCGCACCGTACCGCTGTGGGTGGAAATGATACTCGCACTATAGGGATCCCACTGGAAGAACACCTCGCCCTTGCCGATGCTCTGCCCCTCCTGCTTCAGGATGGTGGCACCATAGGGAACGGTGTACTTTTCCACCACGCGATTGTTCTCGTCAACAATGTTGATCCGCCCAGTGCGGGAAATGCAGATTTGCGATCCATCCTCCTGCCGGATGGCTCTGACATTTTCGTACTGCAGTGTGCCGCCCCGCTTGGTGACCACGCTGCTCTGCGCCGCGATGCGCGAGGCCGTGCCACCGATGTGGAACGTACGCAGGGTAAGCTGCGTGCCAGGCTCCCCAATGGACTGCGCAGCCATTACCCCAACAGCCTCGCCGACCTGCACCATGCGGCCAGTAGCCAGGTTGCGCCCATAGCACATGGCGCACACACCGCGTCGGGCGGCACAGGTGAGCACCGAGCGGATGCTCACCTCCTCAATGCCGGCGTCCACGATGGCCTGGCCCAACTCCTCGTCAATGAGCTGGCCAGCTTGCACCATCACCTCGCCGGTATCGGGGTGATAGACGTCCTCTGCGGCAACCCGGCCCACGATTCGGTCGATGAGCGGCTCAATGACTTCCTCGCCCTCTTTGAGGGCTCCGGTGCGTACGCCCATGATGGTGCCGCAGTCCTTCATGGTCACCACCACATCGTTGGCCACGTCGACCAGCCTCCTGGTCAGGTAGCCGGCATCAGCGGTCTTGAGGGCTGTGTCGGCCAAACCCTTGCGCGCGCCATGCGTGGAGATAAAGTACTCCAGCACGGAGAGCCCTTCACGGAAGTTGGCCGTGATCGGGTTTTCGATGATTTCGCCCATCTGGCCAATCATCTTCTTCTGGGGCTTAGCCATCAGGCCACGCATGCCCGCCAGTTGGCGGATCTGGTCCTGCGAGCCGCGGGCCCCCGAATCGGCCATCATAAAGATGGGATTGAAGCCCTCCTTATCGTCCCGCAGCCCCTCGAACATCTTCTCGGTCACTTCGTTGGTGGCGTGCGTCCAGACGTCGATGGTGCGGTTGTAGCGCTCACCGTCGGTGATGACGCCGCGCTCGTACTGCTTCTGAATTGCTTCCACCGCCTGCGTAGCATTCTGCAGAATGGCCTGCTTCTCAGGCGGCGTGAGCACGTCGGTCAGGCCCACCGTCGCGCCGGAGACCATGGCGTAGTGGAAGCCGATGTCCTTCAACTGATCCAGGAACTCTGTGGTGCGCACACTCCCCAGACGCCGGTAGCAGTCGTATACGATCTGCTCGATGCGCTTCTTGGTGAGGAGCTCGTTGTAAAAGCCCAGTTCCCGCGGCACACACTGGTTGAAAATAACCCGCCCAGTAGTTGTCTCGATGACACGCCCATCCAGCCGCACCTTGATGCGGGCATGCAGACCCACCACACCATTGTTGTGGGCGATAATCACCTCGTCCGGGGAAGAGAAGAGCATCCCCTCGCCCTTGTCGCCCCGCTTCACCTTGGTGAGGTGGTAGATTCCCAGCACGATGTCCTGGCTGGGGATGGCCAAGGGTCGGCCGCTGGCCGGCGACAAGATGCTGTGGCTGGACAGCATCAACAGCTTGGCCTCGATCTGCGCGTAGAAGGACAGCGGCACGTGCACCGCCATCTGGTCCCCGTCAAAGTCCGCGTTGAAGGCCGCGCAGACCAGGGGGTGAATCTGAATGGCCTTGCCCTCGATGAGCAGCGGCTGGAAGGCCTGAATGCCCAAGCGGTGCAACGTGGGGGCGCGGTTGAGCATCACCGGGTGATCCTGGATAATCTCCTCCAGGATGGCCCACACTTCGGCGCCGCGCCGGTCGACCACCTTCTTCGCGCTCTTCACCGTCTTCACCATCCCACGTTCGATCAGCTTGCGGATGATGAACGGCTTGAAAAGCTCCAGCGCCATCTCTTTGGGCAGCCCACATTCGTGCAGCTTCAGCTCCGGGCCAACCACGATGACGGAGCGGCCCGAGTAGTCGATGCGCTTGCCCAACAGATTCTGGCGGAAGCGGCCTTGCTTGCCGCGCAGCATGTCGGAAAGCGACTTGAGCGCGCGGTTGCTGTCACCTCGCACCGCCGAAGCCTTGCGGCTATTGTCAAAGAGCGAGTCAACCGCTTCCTGCAGCATGCGCTTCTCGTTGCGCAGGATGACCTCAGGCGCCTTGATCTCCAACAACTTCTTCAGGCGGTTGTTGCGAATGAGCACACGCCGGTAAAGATCGTTCAGGTCCGAGGTGGCGAAACGACCGCCTTCCAACGGCACCAACGGGCGCAGTTCCGGCGGGATGACCGGGATCACCGTCATCACCATCCACTCTGGCTTGTTTTCGCGCCCATTGAGGCCGCTGCGCCGGAACGCCTCGATGACCTTGAGTCGCTTCAGGCACTCCATGCGGCGCTGCACCGAGGTCTCGGTCTTGGCCTGCTGGCGCAGCTCCTCGGAGAGCTTTTGGATGTCGACCCGCTTGAGCAAGTCCAGGATCGCCTCGCCGCCCATCTTGGCCACGAAGCGCTCCTCTTCGTTTTCCGTCTGGATGAGCTCCGGGTAGTCGTTGATGATGCGCAGGTACTCTTCCTCGGAGATCAGCTCTCTGGCGCTCAGACCACTGCGCCCCGGTTGGATCACCACATAGGACTCGTAGTAGATGATCTTCTCCAGCTCCTTGCTGCTCATGTTCAGCAGGTAGCCGATCTTCGAGGGGATGGACTTCCAGTACCAAATGTGCACCACCGGCACGGCCAAGGTGATGTGCCCCATGCGCTCGCGGCGCACGCTCTTCTGGGTGACCTCTACCCCACAGCGGTCGCAGACGATCCCTTTGTAGCGCACGCGCTTGTACTTGCCGCAGTGACACTCCCAATCCCGCACCGGACCGAAAATCTTTTCGCAGAAAAGGCCGTCTTTCTCCGGTTTGAAGGAACGGTAGTTGATAGTCTCCGGCTTGGTCACCTCGCCGTAAGACCGTTCCAGGATCTTGTCCGGAGAAGCAAGACCGATGGCGATGGCAGTAGTTGGCCCCCTGCCTATTGCATCTTGTCTGGTCGTGAGCACCAAACTTTACACCTCCGCAAGATGCGCTAACCGTGAATCACAGAGCTGCCCTCGGTAGGTCTCAGCCCATGTGGTCCCTTTCGCGGGCGCGCGGACCACTGGGGCATCCGGCCATCGATCAGCTCCACATCGAGCCCAAGACCTTGCAGCTCGCGAATGAGCACATTGAACGACTCGGGCAAGCTGGGCTCGGGCAAGTTGTCGCCCTTGACAATGGCCTCGTACACCTTGGAACGCCCACGCACATCGTCCGACTTGACGGTGAGGATCTCCTGCAGCGTGTGCGCGGCCCCATAGGCTTCGAGGGCCCAGACCTCCATTTCGCCGAACCGCTGCCCACCGAACTGTGCCTTGCCGCCTAAGGGCTGCTGGGTGATCAGCGAGTACGGCCCGATGGAACGGGCGTGGATCTTGTCTTCCACCAGGTGCGACAACTTCATCAAGTACAAATAGCCGACGGTCACCGGCTGGTCGAACGGCTCGCCGGTACGCCCATCATACAGGATCGTCTTGCCGGCGGGTGGAAGCCCCGCCTTCTTCAGCTCTTCGACAACTTCCTCATAGGTAGCACCGTCGAATACCGGCGAGGCATAAAACTGGTTCAGCTTAGCAGCCGCCCAGCCCAAGTTGCACTCCATAATCTGGCCAAGGTTCATACGCGAAGGTACGCCCAGCGGGTTAAGCACCACGTCCACCGGCGTGCCATCCGGCAGGAACGGCATGTCCTCCACCGGCACAATCTTGGAAACCACGCCTTTGTTGCCATGCCGTCCGGCCATCTTGTCACCGACCGACAGTTTGCGCTTCTTGGCCACGTAGACTTTGGCAAGCTGCACAATGCCGGGAGGTAACTCATCGCCCATGGTTAGCTTTAGCTTGTTCTGCTCGTACTCCTGCTCAATGGCTGCCAGGCGCTGCTCGTATCGTCGAATGATCTCGCGCGCTAACTGGTTGGCCTCCGCATCTTCGGTCACTTCCAGTCGGAAGTTGACCCGGTCGAAGTCCAGTCGGGCCAAGTTACCCTCTGCGCGGAGCGCCGTTTTGGCCTTCACCAAGGCCTTGTCGGTCTGAATATCGCGCACGGCCTGTGCTGTCTTCCCATCCAGCACCCGAATGAGCTTCTGGTCGCGCAGCCGCCTGGCCTTCTGCTCCTCTTCCTGGCGCCACAGCGTCAGGTCATCGAGCATTTTCTTCTCTTGCTTCTTGCTCTTGGTATCCTTCTTCTTGCGCGTGAACAGGCGCGTATTGATGACAATCCCTTTCACGCCGGGCGGAACCTTGAGGGAAGCATCCTTGACATCGCCGGCCTTTTCGCCGAAAATGGCCTTGAGCAGCTTCTCTTCTGGCGTCGGGTCGGTCTCGCCCTTCGGCGTCACCTTGCCGACCAGGATATCACCCGCCTGCACTTCGGCGCCGACGCGTACGACACCGTTTTCGTCCAGGTCCTTGGTGGCTTCTTCGCTGACGTTGGGAATCTCCCGCGTCAGTTCTTCTTCGCCCCGCTTTGTGTCGCGCACCTGGAGGTCGAATTCTTCGATGTGCAGCGACGTGAAAATGTCCTCGCGCACAATGCGCTCGGACACGATGATGGCGTCTTCGAAGTTGTAGCCACGCCACGGCATAAAGGCCACCAGCACGTTGCGACCGAGGGCCAGTTCGCCGCGATCGGTGGCAAAGCCGTCGGCCAGCACCTGGTTCTTGGTAACGCGCTGCCCTTGCGTCACCAAAGGCCGTTGGTTGATGCAAGTGTCCTGGTTGGTGCGCATGAACTTGGTCAGACGGTACACCCGGCGCGTGCGGTCCTCAAAGTCCAGCAGTTCCTCGCGCTCGCTCTCTGGGTCGTGTGCCGGCTCCACGCGGATTACGATGTGATCGGCATCCACCTCTTCCACCACGCCGTCCACGTCGGAGACGATGATCGCCCGCGAGTCGCGCGCCACCTTGCCTTCAAGACCTGTGCCGATGAGGGGCAACTCCGGGCGGAGCAGAGGCACCGCCTGACGCTGCATGTTGGAACCCATTAGGGCGCGGTTGGCGTCGTCGTGCTCCAAGAAGGGGATGAGCGCGGCTGCCGCCGACACCGTCTGGGTCGGCGAAACATCCATGTAACTCACCTGTTCCGGCGGCACCACCGAAAAGTCGCCGCGCAGACGCGCCTTCACGCGCTCCTGGAGAAATCGGCCATCCTTGTCCAACGGCGCATTGGCCTGCGCCACAATCTGATTCTCTTCCTCGTCGGCAGTCAGATAGACGATCTCATCAGTCACCCGCCCGTTGACGACCTTACGGTACGGCGCCTCGATGAAGCCCAAATCGTTGAGGCGCCCGTAGGTGGTCAGCGAGGAGATCAATCCAATGTTCGGCCCCTCGGGCGTTTCGATGGGGCAGAGACGTCCGTAGTGGGTGTAGTGGACGTCGCGTACCTCAAAACCCGCGCGCTCTCTGGTCAGACCACCTGGGCCCAGGGCCGACAAGCGACGCTTGTGTGTCAGCTCGGCCAACTGGTTGGTCTGGTCCATGAACTGCGACAGTTGGCTGGTGCCGAAGAAAGTGTTGATCACCGACAGAATGGTGCGCGCGTTGACCAAGTCCTGCGGCGTGAGGTTTTCGCTCTCGCGCAGGTTCATGCGCTCCTTGATGGTGCGCGCCATCCGCGACAGGCCGACACTCATCTGCTGGGCCAATTGCTCGCCCACGGTGCGCACCCGCCGGTTGCCCAGATGATCGATGTCGTCAGCCTCGCGCTTGCCGTCCCGCAGGTCCACCAAGTACTTGATGATGGCCACGATGTCATCCTTGGTGAGGACGGTCACATCCAGGGGGATGTCCAAGCCGAGCTTCTTGTTCAGACGGTGACGGCCGATCTTGCCTAGATCATAGCGCTTCGGGTTGAAGAAGAGGCGCTCCACCAGGCCACGGGCCGCTTCTAAATCGGGTGGCTCGCCGGCGCGCAGGTGGCGGTAGATGGTCTCCAGAGCGTCTTCCTCGCTCCGGGCCGTGTCCTTGCGCAGGGTATTGCTGATAATCTCTGGGCCCGAAGGGCTTTCTGGCCGCAGCAGGCGCACCCTCTTGACGCTGGAGCGATCGATCTGCTCGATGGTCTCTTCCGTGAGCCTCTGGTCGCGCTCGCACAAGAGCTCGCCACTTTCTTCGTCGACTATGTCCTCCAAGGCGATGTGGTGCAGATAGGGACGCAGCTTGTCCGCCTTGGCCGGCACCTCCACGCTCAGGTCAAAGAGGCCGAGGAGCTCGCTGTCGGTGGAATAGCCGACAGCGCGCAGCAGAGTGGTCACCGGAAACTTCTTCCGGCGATCGATGTACGCGTACATGACGTCGTTGATGTCGGTGGTAAACTCCACCCAGGAGCCACGCAGAGGGATGACGCGCGCGCTAAACAGCTTCTGGCCGTTGGGATGGCGCAACTCATCGAAGAAGACACCAGGCGAACGGTGAAGCTGGCTGACCACAATCCGCTCGGCGCCGTTGATGATGAACGTGCCGCGCTCCGTCATGTAGGGGATATTGCCAAGATAGACCACCTGCTCGATGGTCTCGGCATAGGAATCGTCCCCACTGTCCTCCTTGATGGACAGACGGAGCTTTGCCTTCAGGGGCACCGCATAGGTCACCCCGCGTTCCTGGCACTCCTCGACGCTGTAGCGAGGCCTTTCGACGTAGTACTCCACAAAGTCCAGCCGAAAGTTCTCGCGGCTGTCGATGATCGGGAACACCGACTGGAATACTGCCTGAAGCCCCTGATTCAGCCGCTTGTCAGGAGGCACATTCGGCTGCAGGAACTCGTCGAAAGACTTGAGCTGAACGTCTAAGAGATCAGGCAGCTCGATGGCCGATGCGATTTTCGAGAACGATTTTCTCGTCACCTGCGCAACGTTCGCCAAGGAAGTCACTTCCTTTCGCTCCAAAAAACCTTCAAAGCCCAACCGAGGCCCAGCTGGGGCCTTCGCCTTCTCGCCCCTGGCCTACTTCAGCACGACCGTGGCGCCGGCCTCTTCCAGTTTGGCTTTGATCTCGTTGGCCTCTTCCTTGGAAACGCCTTCCTTGACCGGAGCCGGAGCTCCTTCCACCAAGTCCTTCGCCTCCTTGAGGCCAAGATTCGTCAGCTGGCGCACCACCTTGATCACCTGGATCTTCTGCGCCCCGGCAGACTGCAGGATCACCGAGAACTCGGATTTTTCCTCAGCGGCGGGGGCAGCCTCAGGGCTCGCCTGCGCACCAGCTACCGGCGCCGCGGCCACCACTGACGCAGCGGCAGTAACGCCAAACCGCTCCTCAAGAGCCTTGACCAACTTGGCCAGCTCGAGCACGGTCAAGCCTTCGACGGCCCTGATCACCGCCTCGATCTTGCCATCACCGCCCTTGCCTTCCACGGTCACTTCCTGGGCAGCTTTCTCTTCTGCCATGTTCTCTCCTCCAGAATTACCCATTAGAGCGATGCTTGTCCTTCCTTCTGGGCGCGAATGGCATCGAGCACCCTGACCAATTGCGCCAGCATCCCATTGAGAGTGTACACCAGCCTGCTGAGCGGCGCATTCATGGTGCCGAGCAGTCTTGCCAACATCACTTCACGCGGAGGAAGGTCACAAATCTCGTCCACACGCGATGCATCCACTAACTCGCCTTCATAAACAATGGCCTTGATGGCCAGCTTGTTCTTCTTCTTCGCAAAGTCCCTGAGCAGTCGTGCGGGTAGACCGGGGTCATCGAAGCTCAAGGCAAAAGCTGTGGGGCCCGCCAGGTGAGGGAGCAACTGGTCGAAGCCCGCCTGTTGCACAGAGCGCCGTGCTAAGGTGTTCTTCACTACCCGATACTGCACCTTGGATTTCCGCAACGTCTTGCGCAGTTCGGTCGCCTCCTCCACGTTGAGGCCCGAAAAGTCGGTCACATAGATCCCCCGTGCTCGCGAAAGTCCTTCGGTGATCTCAGCGACGACTCGTTCTTTTTCTGGTCTTGCCATTATCCTTCCTCACATCTGCGCACACACCCGCCAGGGGAGTGCTCACGCCTTCACTTCGTCGAGAAGAGCACCGCGGTCAATTTTGACGCCCGGACCCATGGTGCTCGAAAGGGTGACGCTGCGCACGTACTGCCCCTTTGCCGTTGGCGGCTTCAGGCGCAGCACCGCCTCCATGAACGCCTTTGCGTTCTCCACCAGCCTCTCGGCCGGAAAGGAAGCCTTGCCCAGCGGAACATGCAAGATGCCGTACTTGTCCACCCGGAAATCCACTTTGCCTGCCTTGATCTCTTTCACCGCCTCGGCCACGTTGAAGGTGACCGTACCACTTTTCGGGTTAGGCATCAGACCGCGCGGACCGAGGATCTTGCCCAATCTACCCACTTGCCCCATCACGTCAGGAGTGGCCACCACGGCATCGAACTCAAGCCAACCGCCCTGAATCTTCTCCAGGTACTCATCCAAACCGACGTAGTCGGCCCCTGCGTCCAACGCCTCCTTCTCTTTGTCACCCTTGGTGAGGACCAGGACCCGTTTGGTCTTGCCCAGCCCGTGCGGGAGGGTTACCGAGCCGCGCACCATCTGATCAGCGTGGCGGGGATCAACTCCCAGACGGACGCTCATCTCCACAGTCTCATCGAACTTGGCGGTGGCCGTTTCCTTTACCAGCCTCACCGCCTCATCCAGAGGATACTGCTTACTGGCATCGCGCTTGGCAAGGGCCTGCTGAAATCGTTTGCTCCGTTTCATTCCGACTCCGCACAAGTAAGGCGTGCCGCTCAATCCACCACCTTGATGCCCATGCTCCGGGCAGTTCCTTCAATCATCGAAATAGCGCTCTCCAGACTGCTGGCGTTCAAGTCTTCCATCTTGGTCATCGCGATCTCGCGCACCTGCGCCTTGGTCACGGTGCCCACCCGGGTGCGGTTTGGCTCGCCCGAGCCTTTCTCGATGCCTGCTGCTTTCTTGAGCAGCACCGCCGCCGGGGGCGTCTTGGTGACGAAGGTGAAGGTGCGGTCAGCATAGATGGTGATGACCACAGGGATGATGTAGCCCAGTTTGTCCTGCGTACGAGCGTTGAACGCCTTGCAAAATTCCACAATATTGACGCCGTGTTGGCCAAGGGCCGGACCAACCGGCGGCGAGGGCGTGGCATTGCCCGCCGGGATTTGCAGTTTCACTGTTGCGACGACTTTCTTCGCCATTCTCGCTCCACTACGATTCCAACTCCACCTGCAAGAAGTCGAGCTCCACAGGCGTAGACCTGCCGAAAATGCTCACCATCACTCTCAGCTTGTTCTTGTCCTCGTAAATCTCCTCCACCACCCCGGTAAAGTCGGTAAATGGCCCGTCGATCACCTTGATCGCATCGCCGACGCGGAACGGCACGTGGATGCGCTCCTTAGCGCGCGATTCGTCCACCCGTCCTAAGATGCGATCGATCTCTTCGGGGCGCAAGGGTTCCGGCTTGGCCTTGGAACCGACAAAATTGGTGACGCCAGGCGTCTCCAAGACGAGGTGCTGCGTTTCTTTGTCCAGCACCATGTTCAAGAAAAGGTAGCCGGTGAAGAAGATGCGATTCTTGGTCTTCTTCTTCCCCTGACGCATCTCCGTAATCTGCTCGGCAGGGAGAAGGACCTCTTTGATCTTATGCCGAAGCCCGCTCCTGTCGATCTCGTTATCCACGTAGGCCTTCACCTTGCGCTCGTGACCGGAGAGCACGCGCACGGCATACCATTTTAGCTCGTCATTTTCCAAATCTATACGCCCCGAAGATATATACCTGTCCACGGCCTAACCGGCCAGCCTGAAGATGACCCCAACAATGCGCGAAATGATTTGATCGGTGATAAAGATGAAGACGGCAAAGAGCAAAGTGGTGACTATGACGATGGTAGTGGACCCCTTGAGCTCCTCACGCGTGGGCCAGCTCACCTTCGCCATCTCAATCTTTACTTCCCGCAAGAAGTTGATCGCTTTTTCAAACATGGGTCACTCTCTGCCTTTTCCTTGTTGCAAAGAGAGAGCGTTGTGTGACGCTCTCTCCGACGGCAGGCCTGGAGGGACTCGAACCCCCAACCGCCGGATTTGGAGTCCGGTGCACTAGCCAATTGTGCTACAGGCCTGTGCCGCTGGGTACCATCCGTGCTGCCGGGCTATCGGGTCTCCTTGTGCAGCGTGTGATGCTTGCAAAACGGACAGTACTTGCGCAGCTCGAGCTTCGCCGTGTGTTTCTTCTTATCCTTCGTGGTCGTGTAGTTCCTGTTCTTGCACTCTGAGCATTCTAACGTGATAATCTCTTGCATCGCCGCAATTCCTCACCGAGATCTCTCGCCGTGCGAAGCCCGTGGTTACTCGATGATTTTGCCGACCACGCCGGCGCCGACGGTGCGGCCACCCTCACGAATGGCAAACCGCAAGCCCTCCTCCATCGCAATGGGCGTGATCAACTCCACCTCCATCGTCACATTGTCCCCCGGCATCACCATCTCCACCCCCTCCGGCAACCGAATCGTCCCCGTCACATCCGTCGTCCGAAAGTAAAACTGCGGCCGATACCCATTGAAAAACGGCGTGTGCCGACCCCCCTCCTCCTTCGTCAACACGTACACATTGCCCGCAAACTTCGTATGCGGCGTAATCGACCCCGGCGCCGCGATCACCTGACCCCGCTCCAACTCGTCCTTCTCTATCCCCCGCAACAACAACCCCACATTGTCCCCCGCTATCCCCTCATCCAAAATCTTCCGAAACATCTCCACCCCCGTCACCACCGTCCGCCGCTGCGCCCCCAAACCCACAATCTCCACCTCATCCCCTACCCGCACCCGTCCACGCTCAATCCGACCAGTCCCCACCGTCCCTCGCCCCGTTATCGAAAACACATCCTCCACCGGCATCAAAAACGGCTTGTCCACATCCCGCACCGGCGTCGGTATGTACCGATCCACCGCCTCCATCAACTCCACAATGCACCGCGTCTTCTCCGGATCAGCCGGATGCTCCAACGCCAACAACGCACTCCCCTTGATCACCGGCACCTCATCCCCAGGAAACTCATACTGACTCAATAACTCCCGCACCTCCAACTCCACCAACTCCAACAACTCAGGATCATCTACCTGGTCAGTCTTGTTCAAAAATACCACCAAGTACGGCACATTCACCTGACGCGCCAACAACACATGCTCCCGCGTCTGCGGCATCGGCCCATCCGCCGCCGATACCACCAAAATCGCCCCGTCCATCTGCGCCGCCCCCGTCACCATGTTCTTCACATAGTCCGCATGCCCCGGACAATCCACATGCGCATAATGACGCGCCTCCGTCTCATACTCCGCATGATGCACGTTGATCGTCAACCCCCGCGCCTTCTCCTCCGGCGCATTGTCAATCTCATCGTACGACTTCGCCTGCGCCAATCCCCGCCGACTCAATACCTGCGTGATCGCCGCCGTCAACGTCGTCTTCCCATGATCCACATGACCAATCGTCCCTATGTTCACGTGCGGCTTCGTCCGCTCAAACTTCTGCTTCGCCATCGCTCATCTCCTCCACAAGGTGTCTGGCGACTCCTCCAAGGCCGGGACAGCCGAGCCCACGACCGGGATTGAACCGGTGACCTCATCCTTACCAAGGATGCGCTCTACCGACTGAGCTACGTGGGCATCACCGCCGTAACGTCCCAGCGTGCCGCTACTCGCTTGCCACCGTCGCCTTGCCCAGGCGTCACGTGTTCGCACTGCCGGAGCTCCCCGTACAGGGAAGCGCGCCCCTCTTGCCTCGGCCAGGGCGCAGCCGAGCGGGAGACGGGACTCGAACCCGCGACCAACAGCTTGGAAGGCTGTGACTCTAGCCAGCTGAGTTACTCCCGCAAAGCTGCGGGATCGAAGAGTTGTGTGAGAAGCCCACCTGCCGATGAGACTTCGCGGAATGGCACTCTTCAAATCCCGGCTTCTGTGGGG
Source organism: candidate division KSB1 bacterium (assembly GCA_024655945.1). Taxonomy (NCBI): domain Bacteria; kingdom Pseudomonadati; species Candidatus Zhuqueibacterota bacterium. The sequence continues at coordinate 223,605 of JANLFK010000004.1, read as the reverse complement.
AGGGGAGGATTCGAACCTCCGAAGGCAGAGCCGACAGATTTACAGTCTGTTCCCTTTGACCGCTCGGGAACCTCCCCACGCACTAAGAGAAATTGTCGATCTTTTGGGGAAGACGCAGGTGGCGTGCGTACGTCTGTCTGAGCCACCAGCAGGAATCGAACCCGCGACGTCCTCATTACAAGTGAGGTGCTCTACCAACTGAGCTATGGTGGCGCAACCCAAACGAACTTCCACAATCTTGGCAGGTGCGCTTCTCCCAAAAGACAGCTTACTAATCTATAAAAAAAAACCGCCGCGTCAAGGACTTTTTTTCGTTACTGGCAAATTTTTTGTTCCGTTGCACCGGCGCGCGAGCTCGCGGCACACCAGCCAGCCCTAAGCCCACCGCCAGGTCGTCTTGTCGCGGCCGTCCTCCAACACGACTCCCATCTCCTTCAGCCGCGCGCGAATATCGTCCGCACGCTGCCAGTCGCCAGCACCTCGAAGTTGCGTGCGCACCTCAACCAATAGCTCGATCAGCGCCTGAGCCTTTTCCGAGAGTCCCGCCTTGGAAAATGGAGTGATGCCCAGAACGTCGCCCGCCAGTTCCTTGAAAAACTGCAGGGCCGCATCGACGCTCCCCCGCGTGGGCGCGGGCTGCGCTTCCAGGAAGACATTCACGTCGTGCACCGCCTCGAAGAGTGCGCCGATGGCCGCTGCCGTGTTGCAATCATCATCCATGGCTGCCAAGAACTCTGACTTGCGCCTCTGCAGCGCGGCCGCAAGCTCGGCATCGGCTTCGCCTTCGGCCGCATCGCCGCGACGGTGCTCCAGGGTTCTGAGCAAGGTATGGAGGCGGGCAAGTCCCTGCCCCGCGGCGCTGACGGCCTCGTCGCTGTAGTCCAGAGGCGAGCGATAATGACTGGTGAGCACGAAGAAACGCAACTCCTCAGCAGAGTGCCTGGTGAGGGCCTGTTTGATGGTGGTAAAGTTGCCCAGCGACTTGCTCATCTTCACGCCGTTGACCAGCACCATGTTGTTGTGCAGCCAGTAGCGCACGAACGGCTTGCCCGTGGCCGCCTCGCTCTGGGCGATTTCGCACTCATGATGGGGGAACGAATTCTCCAGGCCACCGCCGTGGATGTCGATGGTCTCGCCAAGGTACTTCATGGCCATGGCCGAACATTCCAGGTGCCAGCCGGGGAAGCCCCACCCCCAAGGGCTGGGCCAGCGCATGATGTGCGCGGGATCGGCTTTCTTCCACAAGGCAAAATCCGCCGGGTGCCGCTTTTCCGGACTCACTTCCACGCGAGCGCCGGCCTCTTGTTCATCCAGCGACCGCCCGGAAAGCTTGCCGTAGTCGGGAAACTTGGTCACGTCGAAGTAGACCGAGCCGTTGACCTCGTAGGCATAGCCCTTGGCGATCAATGTCTTGACCAGCTCGATCTGCTCGGGTATGTGTCCAGAGGCACGCGGCGAGATGTCCGGTCGGACGACAGTGAGCGCATCCATGTCCTCGAAGTAACTGCGCGTGTAACGCTCCACCAGCTCCATTGGCTCGATACGCTCGCGCGCTGCACCCTTCAGGATGCGGTCCTCGCCCGTATCCAGCAAGTGGCCTACGTCGGTGATGTTCTGCACGTAGCGCACCCGGTAGCCTAAGTAGCGCAAGTAGCGCACAATGACGTCGAAGGAGACGTAGCTCTTGGCATGACCGATGTGCGCATGGTCATAGACAGTGGGACCACACACGTAGATACCCACTCTCCCCTCGTACAAGGGGACGAACTCTTCCTTTCGCCTGGTGAGCGTGTTGTAGAACTTGAGTGCCATACTATGTCCCTCTCACTGCCGACACCAACTCGCGAACTCGCTCGACGGAAACTGCCCCGCCGGCCTTAAGGCAGGTGCCGACGATGAGGCCGTCGCAGAACGGGAGAAACTGACCCGCATTGGACGGGGTAACGCCGCTGCCCACCAGGATGGCAGCACTGGGAAATGATTCCCGGAGGTGCTGCACCAGAGCAGGGCTTGGTGCCTCACCGGTAGCTCTGCCGGTGACGATGAGAGCGTCCGCCCCGGCTCGCTCGAGCAGGTCTGCCGCCTGTCGCACCGGGTCCGCTTCGCCGAGCGGTGCGGCGTGTTTCACCAGCACATCGGCAAGCACCATGACTTTCGCGCCCAGTGCGGCCCGCGTGCGCATCACCTCGTGGGCCCTGCCTTGGATAAGCCCCTGATCGGTCACCATCGCGCCCGCCAGCACATTGACCCGGATGAACCGCGCTCCCACTATTGCGGCTATCGCGAGCGCCGCCATTGCGTCGTTGCGTAGTACATTCACTCCCACGGGCAAACGCGTGGCCCGAACCAGGCGGTCCGTGACCATGGCCATGGCGGCGACAGTCACCTCCGGAACACGATCGGGAAAGAAAGGCCTGTCGCCAAAATTCTCCACGATGCAGCCATCAAAGCCGCCTTCCGCCAACGCCTCTGCGTCGCGCAGAGCGGCGTCGATTACCGCGCCAAAGTCTCCTGCAAAGCGCGGGCTGCCTGGAAGCGGCTGCAGGTGCACCATGCCGATGAGCGGCTGCTCGACGCCAAATGCAGCGCGAAGCAAACTACTGCTCACGAGCACTCCCCTGAGCGCGGCGCAGGGCGAGCTCGACAATCCGCTCGCACAACTCCGCGAACTCCATCCCTGCAGCACGCGCCGCCTTAGGCACCAGGCTTATACCGGTCATGCCGGGCAGCGTATTCATCTCCAGGCAGTACACTTTGCCATCCTCACGGTATCGCATGTCCACCCGGCCGTAGTCTTGGGTGTAGAGCACCTGGTAGGCCTTGACTGCCATCTCCTGGGCTTCGAGGCGCGTGGGTTCGGGGATCGGGGCAGGCACTTCGTAGCGGCTCTTGCCGTGCGAGTACTTGCACTCATAGTCGTAAAAACCATGTTCGGGGATGATCTCCACCACAGGCAAGGCCTCACCCGCCAGAAGCGCCACGGTGATTTCCCGGCCGGCGATGAACCGCTCGATAATCACCTCCTGCGAGTACATGCGCGCTTTGCGCAGGGCCTCGGCCAGCTCCTCCGGCCCATTGACCCGGCTCACGCCCACCGTGGAGCCCTGATTGCTCGGCTTGACCACTGCGGGAAAGCCGAAACTGGTGGCCACTGCTCGCGCCACGCTTTCCCACTCCGACAGTTGCCCGTCGACCAGGAGCCACTCCGGGGTGCGAATGCCCACGCGCTCAAAAATTCGCTTCGAGGCCACCTTGTTCATGGCCAGCGCGCTCCCCAACACGCCGGTCCCAGTGTAGGGCAAGCCTGCCAAGTCGAGCAACCCCTGAATGGTGCCATCCTCGCCAGCGCCACCATGTAGCCCGTTGAACACCACGTCGATGCCCTGGTGGGCAAGGTAGTCGATACACCGAATGTAGTGTTGACCAAAATCCCTGGGCAGCTCCTCGAGCGACGGTGGTTCGGGGCCAATGCCCAGCCTGGTGACTTTGTCTCCCTCCCTTATCGGTCCATCGCCGAGGGCAGGGTCCACCAGGATGACCTTGTGGCCACGAGCGCGGAGGGCAGTGGCAATTTGCAGCCCAGAGGCCAGCGATACATCCCGCTCCGGGGAATATCCGCCCGTGAGCACCGCAATCTTCAGTTTGTTAACCAAGTATCCTCTCGATAAGTTTCTGGCACTTATCTCTGCCCATGAGCGCTACCACTTGCGGCAGAGGTGGGCCATCTCGGTCGCCGGTAAGGACAAGTCGCACCGGCACCCACAGGTCATGGCCCATGAGCCCGGTCTCCTGCCTGACCTTGGTCATGAGCCGGGAGAAAACCTCCGCATCGAGGTGGCGCAGCGACCTCAATCCACGTGCAAAAGACCAAAGCACCTTCTGCGAAGACTCCCGCGCCAAGAACTGCACTGCGGTCCTGTCCATGACCGGCACCGACTCCCTGCCAAACACCGAGAGCTTTTGCGCCAAGTCTCCCACGGAAAAAGCCCAGTCCCGGTACAGGGCCACCAGCTGCGGCAGGCGCGGGTCGCTCCCTAAGCCCGCACGTGCCAGGGCGGGCCGCAAGGCTTCGTGCAGCTCCTCATCACTGAGGGGGCGGAGCTGGCGACGGCTCTCTTCGCGGAGGACTTCCAGGTTGAGCACTGCCTCGTGGGTGGGCAGCTCTTGCAGCCGAAAGAGCGGCAGCAGTTCAGCCGCGCTGCGTACGGTCAGCTGGGCGATTTCCATGCCCACCAGGCGCGCGACAAAGGCCAGCACCGTGCTGGCAAGGTAACCTTCGCGGCGCAAGCGCTCGATGGTGACCCGGCGGTGTTCTGCTGCCGGATCGAAACCAGGGAGCGCGCGCACCGACGCCAGGTGAGCAACCTGCGGTGGCTCCAAGTCCAGGGCTCGACAGATGAGCACCTGGCGGAAGGTGAAAGGCATCGCCTGTTCGTCGCGCACCACGTGCGAGGCGAACATGAGCGCGTCATCCACTGCAGCCCGAAACTCAGGTGTGGGTGCGCCGCTGGGCATGGCGAGCACCACATCGCCCACCGCCTCCCCACGCAGCGAAATAGGCCCGCGCAGCAAGTCGTCAACCACAATCTCGCCTGCCTGGCCCTTGAGCCTGACGATGGAGGACACGCCCTGCCTGGAGAGCTCCTCCACGCGGCGGGCCGGCAGCGTCGAACAGCCTGCACTGCACTGCGCCGGCGCGGGCTGAGGAGACCTCGCTCCGTCCCCCACGCAGAAGCAGCGGAAGGCACTCTGTTCAGCCAGGAGTTTCTCCAAGAAGCGGGCGTAGAGCTCATGCCGCTCTGCCTGGCGATACGGAGCAAAGTCCCCACCGATACCAGGCCCTTCATCTGCAGCCATGCCAAGCCACTGCAGGTCCCGGTACAGGCTCAGTTGCGTCGCGGGCTGGAGACCGCCGGCAAAGTCGTCGAGGCGGACGACAAAAGTCCCGCCGCCCTTCTTGGCGAGCAACCAGCTTACCAGCGCCAGCCGCGCCTCGGCAAGGCTCAGATGACCCGCATCAGCTACAGAGAAAACTACCCTGGGACTAACCGGCATGTTCACCGCTTGCTGCTTCGCCACGCGCATGAGCCAGGAGGGCCACGGCCGAGGCAGCGATCCCTTCGCCTCTACCTGCCATGCCGAGCCCTTCGGTCGTCGTGGCCTTCACCGAAACCGCAGAGGGGCAAACCTGCAAGGCGGAGGCGATGTTCTCGCGCATCTGCTCGATGTAGGGGGCCAACATAGGCCGCTCCGCGACCACGGTAGCATCCACATTGACTACGACAAAGCCCGCATCAGAGACGACGTCAGCGACCCGCCGCAGGATCAACAAGCTGGACACCCCTTTCCACTGCGGGTCTGAGTTGGGAAAGTGCTTGCCAATGTCCCCGGCTGCTGCAGCCCCCAATAGCGCATCGGCAATGGCATGGCAAAGCACATCGGCATCCGAGTGCCCCAGCAGCCCCTGTGGGAAGGGGATCTGCACGCCACCCAAGATCAGCGGCCTGCCGGCGACCAGCCGGTGCACATCGTATCCTTGCCCTACTCTCATCAGCCCTCTTGCCCGACCAGCCATTGCACCACGATGCTCAAGTCATGGGGCGTCGTCACTTTGACGGCGCGGGGGTCCCCCTTGACCACCCAAACGGGGTGCCCCAGCCGCTCGACCATCGCGGCATCGTCGGTCACCTCTACCCTTTGCCCCTGGGCGGCGCGGTATGCCTCAAGAAGCAGCGCATAGCGGAAGGCCTGGGGTGTCTGCACGGCGATGAGCCGGTCACGGTTGAGCGTCTGCACCACCTGCCCGCCTTGAACCTCCTTGATGGTGTCCGCCAGCCGGATGCCCGGGATAGCAGCACCATGCTTTTCCGCGGCCGAAAGGACTGCGGCCACCACTTCGGGGTTCACCAAAGGCCGGGCACCGTCGTGGATCGCCACCAGCTCGCTCGCTTGCGGCACAGCTTGCAGGCCGGCCCACACCGAGTCCTGTCGGCGTTCGCCGCCTCGCACCACCGCGACGACTTTGTGCAGGTCAAAACGGTCGACGATCTCCTCCTGCACCCACTGCTCGCGCCCCTCGGGAACTACAGCGATCAGAGCATCCACCAGAGGCATGCGCTGGAAGGCGCTGAGGGAGTAGAAGAGCAACGGGCGCCCGTGGACGAGGGCAAATTGCTTCGGGGTGTCGGAACCGAAACGCGCGCTGCGTCCCGCCGCCACCACTATCACCGTGGTGCGCACGGCCACACTCTCTTCCGCTTCTGGCGCACCAGGCTACAGGATCAGCATGGCATCGCCGTAACTGCAGAAGCGGAACTTTTCCCTGATCGCTCTGCGATACGCCTTGAAAATCAGGTCCCGGCCGGCAAAAGCGCACACCATCATCAGCAGCGTCGATCCCGGGAGGTGGAAATTGGTAATCAGGCGGTCCACAATCGTGAACTCATACGGGGGGTAGATGAACTTGTCAGTCCACCCTTTGCCTGGCTTGACCCATCCCTCGGAGGTGACCACTGTCTCCAGGACGCGCACTGTGCTCGTCCCCACGGCGATGACCTTGTGCCCGGAGCGCATGGTCTCATTGATGGCGTCCACTGACTCTGGTGAAATCTCATAGTATTCCGAGTCCATCTTGTGACGGCTCAAGTCCTCCACCGCCACTGGGCGGAAGCTGCCCAATCCGAGATGCAGAAGGACCGGGACAATCTTGACCCCCTTCTTCTCGATCTTTTTCAACAGCTCTCTGGTAAAGTGGAGGCCAGCGGTCGGGGCGGCCACTGCCCCACGGGTCTTGGCGTAGACCGTCTGGTAGCGCTCCTTGTCCAAAGGCTCCGGTTCGCGCTTGATGTACGGCGGCAAGGGCGACTTGCCGATGCGTTCGACAATTGCGTAAAAGTCACCGTCATAGTGGAATCGCACCACACGACCGCCGGAAACCGTATTGTCAATGACGTCGCACATCAGCTCCTTGCCCACGGTCAGACGATTGCCGATGCGCACTTTGCGTGCCGGCTTGACGAGCACTTCCCACAGGCTCGGTTCCAATTCGCGGAGCAGGAATATCTCCACCTGCGCCTCGGTGCGGTCCTTGGTGCCTAACAGGCGCGCCGGAAAGACTTTGGTCTCGTTGACTACCAGGCAATCGCCCTCGTTCATATAGTCCACCACATCGCTGAACAAGGCCTCGTCAATCTCGCCGGTCTCGCGGTTGACGATCATCAAGCAGGCCTGGTCGCGTCGCTTCGCAGGGTACTGAGCAATCAGCTTCTCTGGTAGGTTGTATTGAAAGTCCGCAAGCTTCATAGCTTCACTCCCTCAGAAGTCACCGGTCGCTGTACCTTGGTCCTTAGAACAGGCTTTCCTGCTTTCTCTGGGGTTGCTTGAAGCCAAAGTGGGCAAAGGCGCGCTCCGTGGCCGTCCTGCCACGGGCGGTGCGGTCGATGAACCCTTCCTGCACCAGGTAGGGTTCGTAGACTTCCTCGATGGTCTCGCCATCTTCGCCAACTGCCACCGCCAAGGTGTTGAGCCCCACTGGTCCCCCTTTGAACTTTTCGATGACGGTGCAGACGATGCGCTTGTCCATCTCATCGAGACCCAGCTCGTCAACTTCCAGGCGACGGAGGGCATCGAGGGTCACCGGCAAGGTGATGCGCGACAGGCCTTCAACCTGCGCGAAATCGCGCACCCGGCGCAGCAGGCGGTTGGCTACCCGCGGCGTGCCTCGCGAGCGCCTGGCGATTTCCAGCCCCGCCTCCTCGTCGAGGCCAATCTCCAGGATGCGGGCCGAACGTTTGATAATCTGAAAGAGCTCTTCCGGCTTGTAGTAGTCGAGACGGTTGGTCACGCCGAAGCGCGAGCGCAAAGGGGAGGTGAGAGAACCGGCGCGCGTGGTTGCCCCGATCATGGTGAAGGGCGGCAGTTTCAGGCGCACAGAACGGGCGTTTGGCCCCTTGTCGATGATAATGTCCACCTGGAACTCTTCCAGCGCCGGGTAGAGGTACTCCTCCACCACGCGGCTGAGGCGGTGCACCTCGTCGATGAACAGGACGTCGCGTTCCTCAAGCCTGCTCAACAAGCCCACCAAGTCCAGAGGCCGCTCCAAGGCGGGTCCAGAAGTGCAACGGATGTTGACTCCCATTTCATGGGCAATGATGTTGGCCAGGGTCGTCTTGCCCAGCCCCGGCGGGCCGTAGAAGAGGCAATGGTCAAGCGGTTCGCCGCGCTGCTTTGCAGCCTGGATGAACACCTTCAGGTTATCCACCAGCTTTTTCTGCCCGACGAACTCGTCAAAGGAGGTAGGACGGAGAGCGGTATCGAACTCGATCTCGCCATCGAGTCGCCCCGGATTGGTTGCTCTGTCGACCGTGTGTCGCTGAACCGCCATCTTTCTACCTCACACGTTGCGCAAAGCGCGTTTGACGAGCTCTTCGGCCGTAAGCGCCTCTTGCGGCGCAACTTGCGCGAGTACGCCCTGCAGGGTCTTCTGCGCAGCGTCACGGGTATGGCCCAACGAAACGAGCGCCAGCAGGGCATCTTCTACCACTTCGGGCGCCACCTTACCCCTGGCACCGGGAACGCCGCCGGCCGTCTCCAGCTCTGCAGCGAAGCGCTCCTGCAAATCCACCACCAGGCGCTGGGCCAGCTTCTTGCCAATGCCGCGCACCGCGGCCAGCGCCTCGGCGTCCCCCCTGGCGATGTGCTGGCGCAGGTCGTGCACCGTGCTCCCACACAGGATGGTGTGCGCCAACCGGGGCCCGATGCCGGTCACCGAGAGCAGACGGACGAACATCTCTCGCTCCTCCGCCGTGGCAAAGCCAAAGAGTTCCAGACCGTCTTCCCGGACGTGCAGGTAGGTGAGAAGCCGGACTTCGCCCCCAGGGGTTCCCAAAGCTTCGAAGCTCGAAAGGGGGATAGCAACATCGAATCCGACGCCCGCCACTTCGACGATGGCGCGCGTGGGGGCTTTGTGGACCAGCGTACCCTTGAGGTAGGCAATCATTCCCGCGTCAGCACCCGTTGTCGGCCGTTCGCAGAAGGAAAGGGCGCTACCTTGCTCGACACCATCCGGCCATATTGCGCCACCACATCCACGATTCACCTCTGCTTCAGGGCCCAGCGTTGGGCGTGGCACAGGGCCACAGCCAGCGCGTCTGCCGCATCGTACATGCGCGGCGCTTCTTGCAGGCCGAGAAGCTTGCTTACCATGTACCGCACCTGTTCCTTGGAGGCCACTCCGTTGCCCACAACCGCCCGTTTCACCTCGGTGACCGCGTACTCGAACACCGGGAGCCCATGCTGTTCGGCCAAAAGGAGCACGACGCCGCGCGCGTGTCCCACGTTCAAGGCCAAGCGTGGGTTCTTGGCCAAGAAGAGCTCTTCAATCGCCACCCCTTCCACGGGACAGGACTCGAGCAAGGCGCCCAGCTCGTCATAGATGGTGCGCAACCGCCTGGCGAGGGGGAGGTGCGCTGCGGTGATGATGCTGCCATAGCCGCCCGCGCTAAGGCGCTGTCCGTCTGCGACTACCACGCCGTAGCCAGTGCGCGCCACCCCAGGGTCAACGCCTAACACATACACCTGTTCTGCCCGCAGCCTGGGAGGCGAACACCCTCGCTAACTCTGCTCCAGCTCTTCCAAGACCTTGTCGTCAATGTCGAAGTTGGAGTAGAGGTTCTGCACGTCTTCTTGCTCCTCCAGGGCGTCCATGAGTTTGAGAAGGGTCTCGGCGTTCTTGCCTTCCACCTTCACCGTGCGCTTCGGATACATAGTGAGCTCTGCCCTTTCAATCTCAAGATTCTTGGCGAGGAGCGCACGCTTGACGTTCTCAAATTCCGCCGGCGAGGTCGTGATTTCGTAGGTCTCCCCCTGGTTGCGCAGGTCTTCTGCTCCTGCCTCCAAGGCAATGGCTAAGAGATCGTCTTCCGACTTGCCCGAGGGCTTGACCGTGATCACACCCTTCTTCTCGAACATCCAGGCCACGCAGCCATTTTCGCCGAGGTTGCCGTTGTACTTGCTGAACAGGTGCCTAATCTCGGCGACCGTGCGATTCTTGTTGTCGGTGAGCGTCTCCACCATGATGGCCGCCCCACCTGGCCCGTAACCCTCGTAGATCGCTTCCTCGTAAACGACGCCGGGCAGTTCCCCAGTACCCTTCTTGATGGCCTTTTCGATGTTCGCCGCCGGCATGTTGGCCGCCTTAGCAGCAGCGACCGCGGCGCGCAGGCGAGGGTTGGCGTTCTCATCCCCACCGCCGACGCGTGCAGCAGTGGTGATTTCGCGGATCAGCCGCGTGAAAAGCCGACCACGCTCCGCATCAACTTTGGCCTTCTTGTGCTTTATGCTATGCCACTTTGAATGTCCGGACATGCACTTCCTCCCACGGGCTTGATCGTCTGCCGGCGTAGGCCGGGCCTCTCTGTTTTGGCTGTTAAATTTAATAAAATTGGCCCCGATATGCAAACGAAAAATCCGCGGGCAGAGCCGCGGCTTCGCAATGTTGCACAGGAGGCCAGCCTGCGCCCTACGCGGCGCTGTCGGGAATGTCTACGGCTGCTGCGACGCACCCCCAGGCGTGACCATGGTGCGCACCACCCAGGCCTGGCCAAATCCTTTCTCGATGGCCTTTTGCTGGAGCTCCTCCGCCTCGAAACGGGAGAGACAATCACCGACCCGCACCTTGTAGTAAGGTGCATCGAAGACCATGTACACGGGCTCTTCGAACTTGAGCACAGCCTCCTTGCGCACCTCACGGGCCACTTCCTCGAAGGGCGTGGAGATGATTTGCACCCGGTAACCCTGGAGCAACGATGGCTGCGCTGCCGTCTCTGTGCCGAAAGGTTCCGGCTGCGTGACCACACCCTTGCTGGGACGAGCCACCCCCTCCGGCACGGGGATTGCCGGCTCGCTCTCCTTAAGACTTGCCGGGTCCCAGTCCTCCACCACGCCGCTCACCTTCTTGGCAGCAGAGGTGGATTCCTTCCCTCGCGGCGTAGTGGCACAACCCGCCACCAGGGCAGTCAGACCCAGCAATGCGCCAAGAGTCCACAAAGCTATCCTACTCATCATCTCGCCTTGCCTGTTTGGCAACTTTCTCATGTCGGCTAGCCGCTGCCAGAAAGCCACCGTCGACCGGCGCACAGGCTCTGGTTGCCGCCAAAGCGCTTCTCAACGAGCAGATGGTCAAGGCAAAGCCATGCTTGCGCCGAGTCTCTGCCAGCGGCACTACCTCACTGCATTTTGAGCATCTTCATTGTGGCGGCAAATGCCCCTGCCTGCAGGCGGCAGATGTAGAGGCCGGAGCCAGCAGCGCGCCCCAATGCGTCCCGGCCATCCCAGGCAACAACGTACCATCCCGGCGGTTGGGGGGCGTCCACCAAAGTTGCAATCTCCTGGCCGAGCATGTTGTAGATGGTCAGCCGCACGTGGACCTGTTCACCATCGGCAGGCTTGGCTATGCGGTAGGAGATCTCAGTTCCTGGGTTGAATGGGTTCGGATAGTTGCCAGCCAATGCGAAAGCGCTGGGCGGCTCCACCGTAACCTCCACTACCGGCGAGTACTCGAAGCGCCCGTCGTTGTCCAGCTGCTTGAGCCTGTAGGAGTAGGTGCGCGCCAACACTTTCTGGTCGACGAAACGGTAGCTCCGGGGTCTGGTGGTGGTGCCGCCGCCGCGCACAAAGCCCAGGGCCAGCCACTCGCCCCCGTTTCCCTCCCTGCGCTGCACCTCGAAACCGTAGTTGTTGCTCTCGCTCTTCGTCGTCCACTCCAGCACCACCTGGCCTTCGCCTGGATGGGCCTGGAAGCTCGCCAACTCCACAGGGAGCGTGGTTGCAGAGGCCACGTTCGAATAGGGCGAGCGATTGCCCCTGTCATCCAGCGCCACGACCACAAAGTAGTACGTCCTGTTCTTGGCCAATCCAATCACCGTGATGGTCTGCCCCAGGCCCGGTTGTACAGGCTGCGGCGGGGACGCGAAGACCGTGGCGGCCTCCCACCAGGCAGTAGTGTCTGCGCCCACCGGCTGCGTGGAGTAGCGGACTTCATAGGCCGACACAGCGCCCCCGAGCCATCCGTCATCGCCAGGGGCGGTAAGGCTCAAGGTCACGTAGTCATCTTGCACCTGCTCAATCGCTAGGTCGGCGATCCGCGCAGGAGGAATCTCGTCCGGAGCAGGCAGTGTGGTGCCCTCCGCAACATTGGAATAGCCAGAGCGGTTGCCCACCTCGTCGACGGCCACGACAAGGAAGTAGTACGTCGTGTTCTCCTGCAACCCAGGGACGGTGATGGTCTGCGGTTCACCCGGCTGTCCAGGCGGTGGAGGAGCCGAGAAAACCGCAGCCGTCGCCCACCACGCCGCTGTGTCAGCTCCCACCGCCTCGGTGGCGTAGCGAACCTCGTAGCTTGAGGCGGGACCTCCGGACCAGCCATCATCCCCTGGCGCAGTCAGGCCGAGCGTCACCGCTTGCCGCTGGACATCCACCACTGCAAGGTCGGCAATCCGCGCAGGGGGCACGTTGTCTGGAGCCGGCAGTGTAGTGGCGGTGGCGACGTTTGAGTAAGCGGAGCGGTTGCCCACGTTGTCGAGCGCCACGGCGACGAAGTAGTAAGTCGTGCTCTGCTGCAAGCCGGCGATGATGATGACCTGCGCCTGCCCAGGCGGCCCAGGTTGCGGTGGAGCAGCAAGAGCCGCAGCTGCCGCCCACCAGGCGGCCGTATCGGCCCCCACCGCTTGCGTGGAGTAGCGAACCTCGTAGCTTGTGGCCGCTCCTCCAGACCACCCATCATCCCCTGGAGCGGTGAGGCTGAGTGTCACCGACTGTTGCTGGACATCCACCACTCCGAGGTCGGCCATTCGCGCAGGTGGGATCACGTCGTAGACCTCGGGCACCCCCCACGCCTGCAGCGCTGCGCTTGCTTGCCTGCCCAGTTGCTCTGCCTGCTGATAAGAGAGGTTGAACGGGAAGTAGTACGACCAGTAGGTCAAGTTCAGGGTGCCCACCATCGTGTCATTGTCTTCCAAGATAAGCCCGGTCTCCCCGTAAGAACCGTCCTCGCCGGTGTTCGGCGATTCCGGTGAGGCGGTATCGCGGAAAAAGAGCCGATAGCGGTCGCTAATCGGGTTCCCGCCCAACGCGACGACACCCAATACCGAAGCTCTGCTGAGTACCGCCCCCGGATAGCTTGGATCGGCCACGATCAGGTACCAGTTGGTCCCTGGCCAGAGCAGGGTATCTTTGAAGCCCGCGGCCTCGATCGCATTGATGCGATTGCCGGCCTGGTTGTAGGGATTGTAGAAAATCATGCCAAAGGCGCGGGAGTTGAGGTCGTAGGAAAAACGGAGCATGCGCAAGCTCACGTTTGGTATGGTCACCAACGAGCGCTCGCCAGTGGCCATGTAGGACAGGTACGGATAGTAGAAGGTCGTCAGCTTGAGGCTATCGGTGAACGACACGCCCAACACCGACCCACTGAACAGTATCACTTGGGAGCGGATCACCCGCACCGCACCGGCGCGAGCATCGACCCGACGCAGACTGATCCAGGGGTGGTCCTCGGTGAATGGCTCAATGTTCAGGCCGTAGACATTCACCTGCAGGCGAAACTTCTGCCGGTCAAGGAAGTCGAGGCTATCGCCCCCGGCCGCAGCATTGATGGCCAAGTAGTCGGCAAAGCCCTTCACTCCGTTCTGGATGGTGTAGCTGACACCGGTGACCAGGTCCATGGCAGAGTCATACCCCACGTAGTGAGAGGACGAGGTGGCAAGGGAGGACGACAGGTAGATGTACACATACCCCTGCCTTAGTCCATCCAGAGTGTCCGCCACGGTGACGAGATAGCGCCTATTGGCCCGCGCCTCCGCATCTGCCACCCAGGCATCCTCGGGGCAGAGGTCGCCCGCATCAGAGGCCATGAAGACCACCTCATCGAGGGAATCGAGCACCCCGTTGTAGGCAGGGGCGAAGTAGGTGGAGAGGTTGTCGCGCTCGTCAATCTGGAACGGGATGGGGAGCCACTGGTCACTGTCGGCGCGATAGGAGTAGACCCGCATGTTTGCCACCGGCGCACCGACAAATAGCGCCAGATGGCGTCCCTGCAGCACCACGGGGTCGTAGGGCCGCTGCAGGTCTGCGGCCAAAAGTGGCCCACCAAGCAGCATGACCGTGGCACCCCAACGCCACACTCGACTCCAGCAGTACCCAGTAACCATGGCAGCTCCTTTCGCCTCCTTGCTCACCGGCGGAGAACCCCCTACTTCCGGAAGCTTTCGACCGCCCGTTCGACCGTGGGGAATGTCTCGAAGATGGTGACCAGTTTGGTAATCATGAGCAGGCTTTGCACTTTTTCGGCGACGCCCGCCAGGCGGATGTCGCCCTGTGCATTGCGCAACGTGGTCATGGCGCCCATGATGGCACCCAAACCGGAGCTGTTCACCCACTTCACTTTGGACAAGTCGAGGACCACGCCCTTGATGCCCCTGCCCACCAGTTCCTTGACCTTCTCGTGGACCTCAACCGTCTCAGGACCCCCCATCAAATTACCCTTGACCTGAAGGACTGCGACGTCTCCCTGCAACTGCTCTTTGATCGCCATAGCTTCCTCCGCGTGCTTGGTCCATCCCAAAAGCCGCTCCAATTTACGAATTTCCGCCCAAGATTGCAACTCATTTCTCGTGCTGCCGGAGCTCAACGTGGGCGACCGGCTTAGCCATTGCGTCCTTAAGCCGAGCTCCGGCAGCAAGAACCTGTGCAGCTCGTTCCCCCCAGCCGCTCTCCAAGTAGTACTCGCCCACCTTGCGATAGGCGTCTGCTACTCCTTCCGGGCCCAGGATGCGCGCCAAAAGCCTCTCTGCCGACATCCCTAGGCCTAAAGCCACCTCATCTGGCTCTTCGATTATCCATGCCAGCAGAGGCACATCGTCGGCATACGATGCGATCAATTCGAGGAGAAGCTCCCGCCCCTCATCGAACAGACTCTTGATGTTCACCAGATTGGTTGAAAGGGTCTCCTGGATAGTCTGCCTGCCTTCCTGGTCGTCGTGGTAGTACCCGACGCCGCAGCGGTACTCCTCCACCACCTTCATCTTGTGCCAAAGCAGCTCCACATTGACCAGGAAACGCAGCTCCGGCCCCTGCGGGGTGAATTTACCCACTTGCTGGAACCTGCCGGCAGCGATATCTTCCGGGCGGCGGAAGACAAGCGTCAGGTCGTGGTGGACCTCCTGAAGCATGGCCCTGACGCGCTCCAGCTCCTCGGCTGCCACGCCGAGTTCCCTGATAAAGCCCTCGAAAAGGGTGGCGAAGCGGTCAGACGTCTTCAGGTACTGGCGCACCGCTCTGGCGATCCGCCAGGGGCGAATGTTCACCACATATGCGCTCACCTGGGGCCGGAACAGGTCATTAGGCATGGGAGCCTCGCCAATACTGCGCCTCTGTCACCGGCGCTTTTCGACTGCAGCCCAATACAGCGTGTTGAACAAGACTCTGAAGGTCGCCACCGTCCAAGCGCGGAAGTGGGGCCTGAAGCCGAAGAGAATGGCCCTGCCTCTGCCGAGCTGGCATTCGGCCAGCGCAGCGCGCCCAGCGATCAGCCTCTCGCCCTGCAGCCAGCCGCTCAGCAGCAAGCTGTCCGAGGCGAAAGAAATCGGCGCCTGAGCGGTGTCGCAGGAAAAGGCCATGGCCTCGCTCATGAAGATTGCCGCGGAGGTAGGCATGCCAAAGCAAAGGGGATGCTGGGTGTCGCAGCGCACGCGGAGGAGCGAGCCAGGGCACCGAAAATCACGCCCCTGCTCACCGGCCAGCACGTTGCGCAGCGGCAGGGCGAAGTGGCGCAAAGGCAGCGAGCAAGCAGCTCCAAAGGCGACAAGCGTTCCGCCTTGCTCGACGAACGCGCGAAGCTGCTCGACACCGGCACGGCCGAGGCCGCCGCTGTACGCAGCCGGATATTGCTCTTTGCTGGCCCCCTCCAAGAGAACCCGCTCCCCCATGCTCGGCAGCACTATGACGTCGAACGCCTGCGCAAGGTCTCCGGCCCGCACATCGGCATCGTGCAGGACCTTGTAGGCGAAGCCATCGCGCTCCAAGACCCATCTGAGCCATCCTTCGTCGGCTACCGGCACATAGCTCTGGTAGATCCCCACACGCGGCTGGTGGAGAGGCCAAGCCTCTGCCGAAGGAATGGCTTCGACTGGGAGCAGCTCCACTCCCAGGACAGTTGCTAAGCTGTCCACCGACCGCCAGAAAGACATGTGTTCCAGCACGAAGGTGCCCGCGGGCCATCGGCGCCCGGCCGCCTCGAAGTGCCGCTTAGCCCATTGCACTCGTCCCCCTCGTGCCAGCACAAAGTTCACGATGGCGAAGGCACGATCGTCAGCAGGCGACAAGAGGTAAGCCGCACCGGTTCGGCGCCCGGCAATGCCCCCCTGCGGAAGGAGCGCGGCTTCTTGCAGCACCAGGTCTGACGGCAAGGGGCCAACAACCTTCTCGGTCGTCACGCCCATGAGCAGGGGAAGCTGGTGAGCGGTGACGTCGTACGGTTCTGCAGGTGGCGCCTCTGGGTGTACGCGAGGCGCTTCGTAGCGCGCGGGCTCCAACAACGTGCGTGCATAACTGCCAAATGGCTGCGCCAGCGGGATCACATACGTGCCTGCCCCATACGAGCGGCTCCCGACACGGAAGGGCTTGGCCGCCTGGTAGACCTTCAGCAAGCCACGGCGCAGAATCTTCAGCATCTCGATGGCTGCCACCCGGTCGTGCTGATGGGGCGGCACCAGGAAGGCAGAGACATCGTCCCGGGGGCAGAGGGCGTTCTGCGCGACGAGGTAGGCGTTGCGCACCCATTGCTCGCGATTGCGAGCCACCTGCTGCAAGATCGCCCAGGCCACCGCCTTGTCATAGTCCACAATGTGGCGCAAAGTCCACCTGCCGCCCGTCCACGGCAAGGGCATATTCCACCGGCGCATGAGCAGCTCCTGGCGACCACGGGCGGCAAGTTCTTCTGGGCGGATCGTCACCGGTGTCGCCAGCCGACAACCGGCGGCCTCGGAGAGGAAGCGAATGCCTCCATGGTAGTTTGGATAGGCACGCGCCGGTGTCCAGGCATCAAAGTTGGCATTCATGATTACCCCGGCAAGTCCTCGGGCGGTAAGTTCCAGAGCCACCTCGGTGCCGAGCATGGTCATCGCTGCCTGCAGCACGGGGTCGACATTAGGGTCAATGGGGTCGACGTAGGGCGGGAGGAAGAGACGCGCACCAAAACTGCCCATCTGATGCATGTCCAGCACCACGTGTGGCAGCCAGGCATTGTACACACTGTCCACGGTGAGGCCGGTTTCCGCCTGAGTGAGCATGAACCAGTCGCGGTTCAGGTCGTGCCCGGCGTAGCGGTGGTAAAGCCACGGCGGGCTGCTCCCCTCGTACGGCGTCCCCAGCTGCTGGCGGTACCAGCGGACGACCATATTGAGGCCGTCCGGGTTGTGCGCCGGAATCAAGAGCAGGATCACTTCGTCACGCACAAGCTGGGCGGCGGCGGATTCGTCTGTCGCCAGCTCATAAGCAAGTTCTGGGGCCATCTGCGCGGCGCCGATCTCGGTGGGATGGATGCTGCAGTTGATGCTCACGATGCCGCGGGCCTCTTGCACAAGGCGCGAGGCTTGCACCGGGGGCGTGCGCCGCGCATCGGCAAGCTGGGCCTGCACCTCACGATGGTAGCCTTGCCGCTGCAGGTTAGCCTCGGAACCGATCGCCACTACAAGAAACGGATTGCCCTCGGTCGTGGGGCCCACAAAATGCAGGCGTACACGCGGCGATGCCTCAGCAAGGGAGCGAAAGTAGGCCACCAGCTGGTCATAATCGACAAGGCAGCGGTCACTGCCCAAGCGGAAGCCGAAAAACTGCTCCGGGCTGGGTACCTGCGCCCTGCTATCTCCCGCTGCCCCCAAGAGCAACAGGACGGCAATGAGGATACCTCCGCGGGTGCGCAGCGCTTTCCTCACGATGCACTCCCCGCGATTCTCATGCACAATTCCCTTGCGCCATGGCCGATTCAGCGGAAGATCTGCCTGGTGCCCGGCATGAAGTTGTCCACATGCAGCCTGAGGAGGCGCAGGCAGTCCTCTGCATCGCGCGACTCATCCACTTCCACCCAGCTCACGCTGTCCTGGTTTCGTTCCAACCAGCTAAAAAGGATCTCGGCAAGCTGCTGTTCCAATTCCCCTGGCGCCCTTTGGCCAGGAGAGAAGTAGAGCCTGTGCAAAAGGGCGCGCGCTTCCTCGTCGGCCAGCGGGGATTGTGCCCGCAACTGCGCGAACGCCCCGCCGTGGGTGGCGAAGAACAGCTCCACGGCCCCGGGCACCACGGAGGGAAGGAGCAGGATGCGGTTGGCCCGCGCCCGCGCCCTAACTGGCCGCGCATGCACCTCCGACTGCCGGTTCACTGGCGGATCGTGCTCCGCAATCAGACGATGTTCTAACAGTAAGGCCTCAAGCTCAGAGCCCACCTCCACGATGGGTATGTCGTGCAAGTGGTGGCGCAACAAGGCAGTCTTTGCCTCTTCAGCGCGCGAGGCCTGGAAGTAGCTGCGCACCCGCTGGCGCACATTGCGCGCTTTGCCCACGTAGAGGACCTCGCCAAGCTTGGAGAGCATGAGATACACACCCGGCGTCTGCGGCAGGCTCCGCAGAAACTCAGGGCCAAAGCGGAGGCTGGACCAATGCGCCGGCGGAACAGGCGGCTCGGCAAGCTCCACGAGCTCATCTAAGGTGGAGATGCCTTTCTCCAAGCAATGTTCCAGGAGCACGGTGAGCTCCTCCGCCAAGAGCCTGCTCACGGACAGAGGACCGTTTTCAAGTCGCAAAGGCAAGCCGAGGACGGCGGCAAGTTTTTCTCCCGAAGTCACCTTCTGCTCCAATACCCCACGCGCGAGGCCCTGGAGGGAGAAGACATCGCACTCCAACTCCCCGAAGCCGGCGCGCACGCTCAAGCTGTTCAACCAACGAAACGCTGTTGTTCCTTTGAACTCCACGACGCAGCCCGCCTGCACTGCCCGAAGAAGGTCAGCTAAGCTGCCCTTCCCACCGCCGCACGCAGGAATGCTGCCCTGCCAACTCACCTTGGGCAGGCGCTGCGCCCCGGCGAATGCAATGACCCCTCCCCCGGCTACACTGAGACCATGTAGGACCGTGAACGCCAGTTGACTTGTCTCGCGCGACCCGACGGCCGCCAGGAAGAGCACCTGGTGCAGGTCACGCCCCTTCACTTGCCACCCGGCTGCGGTGTGCTCGAAGCGCGTGTCGCCTGCCACGGCAGCAGCGATGAGCCTTTCTGCAATCTGCGGCGAGGCGCCTTCAATCCCCAGCACGTCCCTCACCAACTGGGCCGAGGGCACAGCTCCAGCTCTCCCCCGCAGGTAGCTGTACAGCTTCTCCCTCATTCGCTTTGTGGGTCCTTCGTGCTCCCTTTTCCGGCACCGTAGAGCGCCGGATTCAGCGCAGGGTCGTTGTACATCTTGAACTGCCGATAGAGCTTGAGTCTCTTCTCTCCGGCCAGGATCTCCTTGAGCAGGCGTTCTAAGGAGACAATCAGGTCATCCCGCTGTTCCTGCAGGACCGCACGGCGCCCCTCGCAGGCGGCACGGTGTCCCGGACCCGCGTCCTCGCGGCGCGCCTGTTCGGCCATGTGATAGATCTTCAGCGAGGCGATGGACAACCGGTCCAGGATGCTGCCCGGCGTTTCTGAGTTTTGCGTGGCACCCGAATGGGGGCGAACACCCAGTCGTTGCAACGCGGCAAGCAAGTGGCCGTCCAGCTGCTCGATGGTGTCATTCCTCCGCTGGTTCCAGTGGTCAATGGCCCTCTTATGCGCGACGATGACCGCATCGGCCACATCCGGACGGCGCGCCTCGTCTTCTTCATGCCAGAGGGAGAAATTGCACACATGCAGAGCCTGCAGCAGCTCGAGCAACCCGTCTGGCTTGGCGGGCATGTTCGGGCACTCCTGGTGCCAGCGCCCGGTCCAGGCGTCCAGCAGCTGGACCAACTCCTGCACACCCTCCGCGTCGATGAGGGCGGAAATCCTTCGCATGTTCGTTTTCTCAAGACAGCTCATGCCAGCTCGTCAACTCGCCCTGCCGAAAGCGGAACAATTCTCCGTCCGCACCTTCGTGCAGCGCATGGGCAGTCGCTTGACTCACAGTAGTCGCAGGCCGACGGCTCGTTCAGCGGCCTGCCCGGAGTGTCGGTCGCTGACTTTGACCATCAACGTGTACTGGCCGCTGGCCACACTGCTGACGTCGATGGCCACATACTCCGAGGCAAACTCGGAGGTGCCACTCCTCTCGGCGCGAATGGTCAACGATGGCTTCTGTCCGCTGCCGAGCAGGCCAAATGCCGTGCCGACTCCCTTCTTCCCGCGCTTGACGGCCTCAAGCCGATACTCCAGCACATAGTCGGTGCGCCCGTCCTGGTCCGGATGCAGGCCGTAGAGCTCGAAATAGACGTACACCGGCTGCTGGCGCATGAAGGTTTGAGTGGGGTTAGGGACGATTTCCAGGTCGTTCCACACGAAATTGGAGGGCCTTGTCGCCTGGGCGATGCGTGTTGCAACGACAAGGTCGCTGACATGCAACCCGGGAGCCGCATAGTCTTCCACTGCACGTTGCAGCTTGAAGCCTCCCAGCAGATCCAGCTCGGGCACGCGCACGTGGAAGCCGACGTTGTACGTCCCTGCCGCCAGCAGGAAGCGCCGCGCCTCGATGTAGGCCGCGCCACTGCGGTGCGGGTCCACTTCCGCGGTGAGGCGCTCCTCGCCCACTAGGCGGAGGGAGCGGTCGAACAGGGCCACGCCATGCTCCACGTGCACGAGCCGCGTGTCCTGCTTGGCGCGCTGGGCCAACGGCCGCAGCGGCACGGCAAAGCAGAGCTCCAGAGCAGTGAGCCCCTTTTCCCCTCGGAAGGTGGCCAATATGAAGGGCACCTCCAGTGGCTGGATCGCCTTGTCCCAGGTGTGCCGGTCGGTGGCCAGCGCCACCGCGACCACCTTTTGACTCTCCTGCGCCATCTGCTCCACTAAGTTCAGGCGTTCCAGCTGGTCGGCGCGCAAGAGTCGTGCGTACTCTCCGCCCCACGTCAGGCGGTCCTCCAGCATGCGCGGGTCGTCGATGTACGGCGCCAGGCGCCAGGCAGTGGGAGAGTTCTCCAGCATGAAGTGGAAGGTCATGCGCGGGTTGAAGGGCGTCTGGTAGTAGAGCCACGACTCATTGGCCTCCACATCCTGACCCAGCGTGGTTGCCCGCTCGTCGGGCTCGCCGTGCCTGATGAAGATGAGCCCCTTGTCGTTGTACTCCTCGTTCAACTTGCTCACTTTGGAAAACTGCAGGCGGTTGAGTTTGTCCGGGTTGTTGAAGCGCGTCCTGAAGCCATCGTACTCATAGTTCTTCTCGGCATAGAGCAGACGGCGATAGTGCTCGGCGAGGCGGCAGTTTGTCTCCGCTGCCGGCGTCGGGTCGCGCTGCGTCCAAATGGCACGGAAGAAGGCGATGAGCGAATCGGCAGATCCGAGGGAGCGATAGAACTCCAACTCCTGGTCGTTCAGCACGTACTTCACGTCCTCAAAAACGAGATCCGCCTCCACGCGCGAGCTGATCTGGTCAACGGCCCGCCAGAAAAGCTTCTCACCTTCCGCCGCGTTGCCCCGCTCGTATGCGACGCGCGCAAGGGAAAGATAGACGGGCTGGCGAGGCATAGTCAGGGGTTGCTCCAGAAGAGCCCGCAGGAGAGAATCGGCCGCGGCCAAGTTGCCGGCGCGGCGCCATGCTTCTGCCTGCGAGTGGCGCGCATGCTCCCACGGCTGTTCCGCCAGCCAAGCCAGGGCGCTGTCGAGCCTCGTGTGAGTGATGAAATGGCGATAGAGGCGGAAGATACCGACTTGCGGTCTCTCGAGCTCGGGCCGTAGCCGCAGCTGCGCGTGCGCCGCCTGGATGGCCTGCGTGTAGCGCTCGCGGTAACGACAGAGCACCGCGTACTGGTAGAGCACGTCCTGGAAGGAGGAGTCGCGTGCCAGCACCTCGTTGAAATGCTTCTCAGCCTTGTTCCAGTCCAACTTGCGCAGCAACAGCGCTTTGTACTTGCCGCTCTCGCGGTAGCAGATGCCCCGGTAGTAATGGGCTTCCAAATCGTCTGGCTTGCGTTCCAAGATCGCGCCGAACTGGTCGTTGGCCTCGCCCCAATCCTCATTGGCCACGGCGATCCTGCCCAGGCCGGCACGCGCCCCTAAGGAGGACCTGTCCGCCTTCAGGACCTTTTGATAGAGCTGGCGAGCTGCCTGCAGGTCCCCCCTCACGCGTAGAGAATCAGCACGCGCCAAGAGTTGGGCGGGCTGGGCGCCAAGTGCCCTGCCCAGCATCCACAGGCTCAGGGCCAGAAACAGGTACCTGCGCAAGCTCGACCTCATAGCACGACCTTTTCAGTCACATGTAAGGGCCTCGCGGCGGAAATAGCCACGCCTTTGTTCCCATGGTCCGCGCCCAGCTCATAGTCGTACTGCACCACTGCAAGGTCGCTCTGTTCGAATGCCCTCCGCTGCTCGGCCATTCTCTGTGGGGGCAACACGTCCAAGAGGCCCGCCTCCACCAGCTCGGCGTAACCGGTGCCCGGCACCACGACCAGGTCAGAGAAGGAGACACCCGGGGGATCGAGCTGGCGAAGCAGCGAGAGCGTCTCCTGCAGATGCTCATCGTAGAAGCGTTCGCCTCCTAACCCCACGAGAATGATGGCCACAAAATGGATGCCGGCCTCTCGGAGCATCTCCCCTGCGGCAAGGATGCGCTCCCGCTCCGCTCCTGGCACTCGACCCTTGCCCATCAGGCGCAGCAAGCGACCCGAGCCACTCTCCACGCCCCACCAGAGGAGGCCGAGGCCCAACTCGCGCAGACACCGCAACCCATCCACATCCTTGGCAAGCACGCTCTCCGTGCGGCAGAAGGCACTTACCTCCACAGGCTCCACGCGCGATTCCACTCTCCTGAAGTAGATGCATTCAAAAAGCTCGTCGTACGCGGTCACCTGCGCACTTGACACTCTGCGACCAGGGAACTGAGCACGCACCAGACGCAGCACCTGCTCCAGCTTCGCCTGAGCGGTGCACAAGGCATCGGCATCCAGGAGCATCAGGCGGCGCACCGGCAGGTCTCGCCGGCTGCACTCGGCTGCCAAGAGCCGCACCTCCTTTTCAATGCGCGGGAGCGGCTTTTCTGAGAAGGCCACATCCTTAAAAAAGGGGCAGAAGATGCAGCCGTTGTGCGGGCACCCGACATTAATCTGCAGAAAAGCGGTGCCTCCGGAAGCCTCGGCCGATGGCACAACGCGTGGGGCCGCCCGCCATCCCTCGAAGAATCCGCGAGCAGCCAATTCCCGGACAAGCTCCCTCATGCCCTCGTGACGCAGGGTCATCTCGGGAAGACTGCTGCCGCCCTCTACCATGGGGCGGGCCGCGTCGCTCGCGCCATGTCTGCTCAAGGCCACCGGAAAGCCACTCTGCACGGGAAGGCGCCACTTGCCCGTAACCCTGGCGCGCGGGGTTTCGCCAACTCTTGCACGGAGAGGGCTTGCAGAGCCGCGCGGATCCAAGCACTCGGCCTTCCCCGGCCCTTGCCACACCCGTGGCACGGCCAACTCAGATGTGCAGCTCGATGACATCGCCGTCCTGCAGCTCATAGTCCTTCATCACGCGCTGGCCATCGAACTTGCCGTTGCCCCACACCCGCGCAAAA
The DNA here is from genome assembly GCA_024655945.1 of candidate division KSB1 bacterium. Taxonomy (NCBI): domain Bacteria; kingdom Pseudomonadati; species Candidatus Zhuqueibacterota bacterium. The sequence goes on along the minus strand of JANLFK010000004.1, from coordinate 199,847 downwards.
CGAAGCTTCTCGCCAAAATCGTGATGCACCATATTGGCAAACTCCAGCACCGTAGCGTTCCGCCTGAGCACAAACGGCCGCGAAAAGTCTGGCTCCTTCCCCGGCGGCTTGGAATAGACGCGCAGCACGTTGAGCATGCCAAAGACGGCGCGGCGCAGCTCCTCCAGTCCGTCGCCCCTCTGCGCAGAAACCGGAAGCATCTGGTAATCGCAGCCGTAGAGCTCTTGGAGAAAGGCAAATGTTTCTGCGGCGTTGGGGCAGTCCATCTTGTTTCCCACTACCAGACACTGCTTCTCGATGACGCTGGCCCATGGGTCAAACTGCGCCTGGCCAGCCACCGGCTTGATCTTGCACTGTTGCAGGAGGCGCAAAGTTTCCTCGAACTGCCCCAGAGGGTCGTCACAGGCCAAGTCGATCACGATGAGGGCAGCGTCTGCCGTGCGGACGATGCCTGCCACCCAGGGTTCCATGTGTTGACTGCTAAAGGGCGGCAAGTCGACCAGTTGCACTTGCACGTTCTCAAAAGGCATCATGGCAGGATAGGGCGCGCGGGTAGTGAAAGGATAGGGGGCCACCTCGGGAGTGGCGTGGGTCAGCGCCGCCACAAGTTGCGACTTGCCCACGTTCGGCGCCCCGATGAGCGCGACCTGCCCTGCACCCTCTTTGGCCACGGCAAGGGCAAACCCCTTGCGCTTGCCGGACTTTTGAATCTCCTCGTTGAGTTTGGCGATGCGGCGCTTGATGTCCGCCTGCAGTTTCTCGGTGCCCTTGTGCTTGGGCACCGTGGCCAACATCTTGCGCAGAGCATCCAACCGTTCCTGCGGCGTGCGCGCTTGCTTGTACTCGCGCTCCGCCTCCAGATATTCGGGGGTCAAATTCGCTGGCACTGCCGAATTTCCCTCCGAACTGCGTCATCGCCAGTTGCCGGGCCTATCTCCTCCCCGGCTTGTCGCGGAAGTAGCTGGCTATCGCCTCATAGAGAACGCGCGCCACCCGCTCGCGCCCGGCGCCGCTGGCCAAAAAACGTTCGTGCGCCGCATTGGACAAGTAGAGGGGCTCCACAAGAATCGAGTATGCAGCACCATTAAAGCGCAGCACATAGAACAACCTCCCGCCGTACACGAGCTCATCGGTCTGCAGGGCGTTCATCAAGGCAAGCCCCACGTGCCGCGCCAACTCCCGGCTTCTTTCCGAATAGAAGTAGACTTCGGTCTTGCTCTTCTGCCGGTCGCGGGAGGCGTTCAGGTGCACGGAGATCATCAGGTTCGGCTGCAGCGCGCGCGACATGTCCCGCCGCGCAACCAACGAGGGACCGCTGTCGTCGATCCTGGTCATGCGCACGTCAAACCGGCGGTCGGCCAACAGGCGAGCCGCCAGACGGCGCGAGATGTCCAGCGTGACATCCTTCTCGAGGGTACCGAATCTGCCCACGCCGCCCGCATCTGTGCCGCCGTGCCCAGGGTCAATCAAGACCATGATCGGGCGCTCTGGTTCTCGTGGCCGCGCTCTCGGCCTGGCCGCCACCGCAACCACCACGTAGTTGCGCAAGCGCCGCACCCTGACCCTGGTCTCTGCCTGAACTGTGACGACCAAACGGACCGTCTGGGGATCGTTTTGGGCCCAGTGGTACTCCGCTACCTGGTCATCATCCACGCCGACCCTGCCGGGTTTGCTCACCACGCACGGGGCCAGGTCCAGGATCACCCGGTTCCCCCACTGGTGCTGGCGCACCGTGAACCACCCTCCACCGGCAAGCTCAACGGCGACTGTCCCCTCCTGGTAGGTAACCTCTTTCACCGGCACCAGCGGCGGCGGCAACATAGCAACAGCCGCGCAGCCGACCATGCCGCCGAGCAAGGCGACAAGGCAGAGGAGACGAAGGGACAGTGCCCCCATCCCCTGTGCCATCGTGAACGGACGTGCTCTCTTCACGCGCCCCAGCCCTTTCTGCAGTGTGCTCCTCTCGCCGTCGCGTGCCATTCATCGCGCACCTACAAATATAGCAATATCCACGGCATTCGCAAGCAGAAAATGGCGGTGCCAACGGCTCGCGCAGAAGGCGCGAGGGAGCCGTCCTGGGAAATGCAAAGGCCGCTTTCCATCTCTGAAGAGCGGCCCTGCAGCGAATGTGGAATGAGAGTGTGAAGCAGTAGAGAGGGAGTTTCTATGTCAGTCCATCGCTATCCTTGCCTGCCTGTGCGGCCATCATTACTCACTGGCTGAGCTTGATGGCAAACAGGTCGGAGCCGCCACCGCCCATTTCACCGCGCGTCGCGGCGCGCATGTAGTAGCCTACAACGTCCTGTCCGTCCATACCCTCCAGGAAGAACACCCCGAAGCGGATGACTGTCACCTCGCCGCGTCCGTTGCCGGGGTCGTCGTTTGGATCGATGAGGGCGATCTTGCAGATGCGCGGGCTGCTGTCGCCCGGGTAACTCGACCCCTCCACATGGTCGCCAGCCCAGTAGGCGTTGGGGTCAAGGGACAGCACGCTGTTGACCCCTTGGCGCGTGGGGCCCTGCTTGTTCCCCGGCTCCACCATCAGGCGGTCGCCGATCTCTACCTTGCACGATGCGCCGTTGATGATGTTGTCCCGATAGGCGTCGGCGCCGCGCACCGGCGACCCACGATTCACCGGCGGGAAGCATACCGGGTAGTGCCAGCTCCCGGTGGGGCCACCATGTCCATGGGCGCCAGTCTTCAGCACCACACGGTCTCCCACCTGCCACTGTTGGTCAGGCACTGCCCATGGTTTGAGGCCATAGGTGGAACGCACCGTGCCGCAGGTGGCGGTGGCCTGCGCGGAGATGTTCACCCGTCGCAAGTCGATGAGCTGGAGAAAAAAGAGGTTGACAGGCCGCGTGACGGAGACAGAGACCTGATTCGTCGCCGGGAAAGAGACCTCACTGGGGTTGAGCTGCAGTGACCGGTTCTGCAGCTTGTTCGCCCCGAAGGTTGCTACCGCGTAGGAGATGGCGGTCTGGTTGTTGCGGATGAGCCCGCGCGCCCCAGCCAACGCCGCCGCATCCACCGCCGACTGCAATTGGGTGCGCGAGGAGAGGATCGACCCCAGGTCGATTGCCATCCCCGCGCAGCAAAGAAACACAAACATCATTGCAGTCGCTAAGGCAAGAGCGCTCCCTCGCTGATCGCCGAGCAGGCCCCTCACCCAACCGCCGCTTCCCAGCGCTGCTCGAGCGTCGCCATAGGCTCTGCGAACGTGTTGAACGCTCTGCTGCACTCTTGCCCTCCGGGTGCTCACCGCTACCATCCGCCGCGCTCCGCACCCAACCCATCACCACCACACACACCGCGCGGCCTGTCGACTTCCTCGTCCCATCTCTTCGCAACTGCTGTGCCAGAATTTGACACCCCTGCGCGGGCCATGACTTTTAAAGAGTTAGCACCACCTCGGCTGGCCGGCCAAGGTCCAGTAAGCGCAGCATTTCATGCGGTAGCGCAGCAAATCCTGCGCTCCCTCTGCTCGTGCACTGGGCGGCCCTCATCCGCTCAAGGGTTGCTCGGCTCACGAGGAGTTCCTTCTCTGCGTGGAAGTCAGGTTACTCTCAAGAAATCAGCTTCACGCAAAAGAGGTCAGAGCCGCCGCCGCCCATTTCGCCAATCGTCGCCGCCCGCATGTAGCGCCCGATGAGCGACTGTCCCTGCATGCCTTCGATGAAGAATACCCCAAAGCGGACGACGGTCACGGAACTTCGCCCCGGCCCAGGCAAAGAGTTCGGGTCCAGGAGGGCGATTTTGCAGATGCGCGGACTGCTGTCGCCCGGGTAACGGGAACCCTGAATGCCGCTGGGACTGAGCCAGGCGTCTGGGTCCAGCGCCAGGATCTGGTCGACCGCCTGACGCGTGGGGCCTACCATGTCGCCGGTCTCCAACAGCAGCTCGTCGCCAATCTCAATGGCCATTGAGGAACCATTGACGATCGCGTCCTGGTAGGCTGCCGCCCCGGTGACTGGATTGCCCCTGTTCAGCGGGGGGAAGCACACCGGATAGCGCCAACTTGGCACCTCGCCCTGCGGACCTGCCTTCAGCACCACAGCGTCCCCTGGGAGCCAGTGCAGGTCCGGCACTGCCCACGGCTTGAGCCCGACCACTGACCGCGCGCTGCCATAGGCGGCCACCGCACGCGCCGACACATCCACGCTGTTGGCACGCACCAGCTGCAGAAAGTAGATTTCGACCGGCCTGGTAACCCTGACCTCCACCTGTCCGGCGCCGGGAAACGAAACCTCTTCTGCCGCCAAAGAGAGCGCGCGATTCTGCACCTTGTTGCGCCCAAAGACTTGGATAGCAGAAGCTATTGCTGCCTCCTGCCCGTTTATCAGCCCCCTTGCTCCGGCTAACGCAGCGGCATCTGCTGCTGCCTGCAGCTGGGACCGCGCCACTAAGATCGCACCGATGTCAATCGCCAAGCCGCAGACCAGCAGACAGATGAAAAGGGCAACGGCAGAAACGGCCAGCGTGCCGCCCCGCTCGTTGCGCCCAAGCGCTTTTCTGTTGCCGCGCCCATGCACCTTGCATGGCACAGAAGATTGTCTGAACCAGCACCGAGAGTCCAGGCCGGGAGTCTCCACTGTATTGCCCTCCGCGCAGGAGAGGCCGAACCGTGTTTCGGTCCGGCCTCTTATCGTGGGATTGAAGCGCACCCTTTGCGTGTGGCCTGCTTTCACCCTGGATTGCCCTACCGCACTTCCACTGCAGGCGTCACGCCCGTGTTCACAGTGCCAGGGCCGGCCGCGCACCATCACCACTTCCAAACCTCCGACCACGCCGCCGTGACAACCGCAATCCCCGTGTTCATCGCCGCCTGGAACGCCACCCCTTCACCACCCGTCACCGCCTCCGCCGCATCGCCCTCCACCTCACCGCCCATCATCCCGATGCCAGTGCTGCCAGTCCTCTGCGCAATCGGCCTGGGCGCGGGGACCATCCACCTTCCACATCCTCGACCGCCCACCGGTCACCTCGTGCCGCAAGGTTGCGCTCACGTAGTTCGTCTCCTTTGCGTCGGCGACGCGTCGATCAGTGCACACAGGGTTGCGGTTGTCACAGAACGATGCTCACCACGCCTTCACCTCTTCACCACCCCGCACTGCGCGGCTGGCCTGCTCGTCCGTCCGCCATTTCGCAACTGACGTGCCACAAATGTGGGCCCATTGATTTCGTGGGAGTTAAGGCTTGAGGCAAGGCGGCAAGCACCTCGGGGAGCGCAGCATTTGCTGCGCTGGCGCATGAAATGCTGCGCTCGGGAGGTCGCGTTAAGCGATCCCGTACTTTTCCAGGCGGTAAACCAGAGTGGGTTTCGTAATGCCCAACAGGCGGGCTGCCTGCGCCTTGTTGCCCCCAGCGCGCTCCAGCGCCTGCTTCAGCAGATTCTTCTCCACCTCTTCCAAATCGATGCCATCCGGTGGCAGAGAGAAACCTGCGCTGGGTGCACCACCTTCTTCGCGCCGCACAAAGTCCAAGAACTCGGGCCGCAGCTCTTCACCGTCGTGAGTCAACACGGCGCGCTCGATGACGTTGCGCAGCTCGCGCACGTTGCCGGGCCAGTGGTACTCTTCCAACAAGCGGCGCGTTCCGTCAGGAATTCGTACGAAGGACTTGTTGAACTTGCGGTTGAACTCCTTCAGGTAGAGCTTGGCAAGGGGGCGAATATCCTCTTTGTGCTCGCGCAGAGGGGGTATGGCGATCTGCGCCACGTTGAGGCGGTAGTACAGGTCTTGCCTGAATTTGCCTTCGCGCACCGCGGCCTGCAGGTCGCGGTTGGTGGCGGCGATAATCTGTACGTCGACCTGGATCTTCTCCGTCCCGCCGACGCGGTAGAACTCCTGGTTCTCGATCACATGCAACAGCTTGGCCTGCTGACTGAGCGGGGTCTCGGCGACTTCGTCCAGGAAGAGCGTACCCCGATGCGCTAACTCAAACTTGCCGGGCTTGCCCTTGTCCAACCCGCCCGTGAAGGTACCGCGTTCGTACCCGAAGAGCTCGCTCTCCCAGAGGTTCTCCGGGATGGCCGCACAGTTTACCACCACAAAGGGGTGCTGGAAGCGCTGGCCCAAGTAGTGGATGGCGCGCGCGATGAGGTCCTTGCCGGTGCCGGTCTCGCCGGTGATGAGCACGGTCGCCCCAGGCACCTTAATGAGCTTATCCACCATCACCATGATCTCTTTCATTGCCGGGCTCTGGCAGACGATCTGGTCCAGGCGATTACGCTCCACTTCCACGCGGCGCAGTTGCTCGATCTCCTGCTTGAGGGCAACACGCTCGGCAGCCTTCTCCACCGTGTGAAAGAGGTTTTCACGGCTGATGGGCTTGGTGAGGTAGTCGTAGGCGCCGAGTCGCATGGCGCGCACCACATTCTCCGGTTGTCCATAGCCCGTGATCATGATGCAGACGACGTCCTCGTGCGCGGCGCGAATCTTCTCCAGGAGGGCGAACCCGTCCATGCCGGGCAGGCCGATATCGATGAGCACGATGTCCCAGCGCTCACGCTCCAAGTACTTGAGTGCTTTCTCGCCGCTTTCCACCCCACTGACGCTGCACTTGCCCTGCAGGGCGGTGATGATAGACTCGCGCATCAAGGGGTCGTCCTCGACGGTCAACGCGCGAATCCTTACCTTGCTGGCATTCTCAGCCATCTTCTCCTCTCTGCTCTCAGGCAGCCGGGAAAAGGATGCAGACTGTGGTCCCTTCCCCAAGCTTGCTCGTGATACCAATGGTGGCCCGATGCGATTCAACGATGCGGTGCACCACCGAGAGGCCCAAGCCGACCCCTTCGTACTTGGTGGTGAAGAAGGGGTCAAAGACGCGGCGGAGGTCCTCCGGTGCAATCCCCACGCCCGTATCCTCAAACCCGACCTCCACCATGGGCGTCTCTCCGGCGGCGCGTCGCTTGCCCCAAATGCGCAGACGCCCGCCACGTGGCATAGCCTGTACGGCATTGAGCACAATGTTGACAAACGCCTGATTGAGCTTCTGCCAGTCAGCTTGAACCAGGGGAAGGTCATCTGCCCACTCTTGCACCACCGCGACTTTAGCCTTGCTCAGGTTGGTAGCCATCATTTTCAGCACATTGTCAACCACCTGCCGGATCTGGAGCTTTTCGAGGCTCGGCTCGGCCGGCCGGGCAAAATCCAGGGTGCGTTGCACAATGCTGGAGATGCGGTTGACGGCCTCCATACTGCTCTCCAGCACATGCCGCTGCTCTTTGGTGAGTTGCGTGCATTGCAGGAGGTGGTCGAGGTTGAGCTGGATGCTGCCAAGGGGCGTGCGGATCTCGTGGGCGATCCCAGAGGAAAGCTGGCCCAGCGAGGTGAGCTTATCCACCCGCTGCAGATGGCGCTCCATGCGCTTCTCCTCGCTAACATCGCGCAGGTAGAGGAAGGTGGCCTGTTGGCCCTCATAGGTTCCGCGCACCAGGTCCACCTCCAACTCCATCTCCTCTCCGCTGGAAGCCAGGAGGCGAACGGGCGCGGTCCCCGACGATGGCGGTGCTCCAGGCGAGGAAGCGCTCAGCTGCTGACGTACCTCCTCAGGCAAGGAGCTCAAGCCGCCCGCAGCCAACTGTTCGAGGTCTGTACACCCTGCCATGTCCATCAGCCGGCGATTGGCAAATCGCACCTTGCCGTCCACGACAATGGCCACGCCGTCCCGGGACTGTTCGACCAGCGTGGCATAGCGCTGCTCGGACTCTTCGATGCGCTGCGCCATTTGGTGGAGCCGCGCCAGTGCCTCGTTGAAAGCCGTCGCTAAGGTGCCGACTTCGTCCGTGCCGGCCACTTGCACGCGCAGCCCAAAGTCCCCCGTGGCACGAATCGCCGCCACCTGGTCGACCAGGGAGTTAATGCGCTTGATGACAAGCTTTTGGAACAAGGCCATGACGATGAAGGCTACGGCCAGGCCGATGGCCGTGTTGGCCAGCAGAGCAAGAAGGAGCGTCTGCTCGCCGCGCGCCAAGAAGACCTTCGGGATAGCGACCTCTAAGCGGATGGTGGGTCTGCCGGCGATGTCAAGCAGTACGCCGCGTGCCACAAGCTGCGCCGGGCGGCCGTAGTCGATCACTACCTCTTGAGGACCGCCTGTGTCTTCGACGCTGCCGAAGGTAGCCTCTAACTCCCATGGCGTGGCTGCGCGCGCGATGCGCTGCGGCAGGAAGCGACCGACTACAAGCCGCTGGCCTTCTCGCCAACAGGGAGCAATTGCCAAGGCCACCGGACCGGACGTGGTATTGAGGAGGCCGGAGGTGTCGGCGGCGGAGAGCGGAAGCAGGGGAGCAAGAGCAACCTGCACACTCTGCCCACACCGCGCGGCGGTGGCCGAATCGGCGAACATCAACCACTCCAGGCTCCCGCGGTCAGCTAAGGCGGCAAAGTCAAACGGCGGGACGAGCGACCCCATCGCGGACTGCATGCTGCGGCAAGAAAAAGTGAGCGCCTTGACCCTGGCGACGCCCTGTCCGGCGAGCGCACGGGCCGCCGCGCGCAATTGCCGCTCCTCTTGCTGCAGCAAGGCCGCACACCGGCGGAAATTGGCCTCTGCGTAGTCGCGATCCACGGCGCGGTGGTACTGCGCGATGCGCAACCGCAGGATGCCATACTCCACCGTGGTGAAGAAGAAGATGAGCACTGCCAGAAGCAGGACAATCTTCGCCTGGAGCTTCACCGTGCGCAGGCCTCTTCCTTGTTTCCGCCACTCCCACCACCACGGGCCACACGTGGCCTGGCGTTTCCGCAAACGCATGTCTATTTACCCACACAAAGGGGCGTTCGCGGACATCGGCGAAGACCAGCTGAAGCGGAGGACTCCTTCAGAAGCTGAGCCAGCGGTTGACTTTCACTAGGAAGACGTTCTCTGACTGGGTGTCGAAGAGCGCACGGCCGTCGCCAGTCAGAGAAAAGGTCCCCCGGTCATCTACGCTGGTTCTCCCTTGCGACCACACCAGAAACAGAGTGGAACCTGGGCGGTACTCCCAGCGGAGCACCAGGTTACTCCGGAACTGGCGGAAGTTGAAATTCGGGTTGTCCGGGTAGTCATAAGGGGCGTAGCGCTCTTCATAGACTGCCGCCCGAGGCGAGACGACCGTGCGGAAGCGCGAGTAGGCTCCCGCAGTGAGAAACGGCATACCGTAGAACTGCACACTGAGCGTTGGGGTGAACGTGTAACCGAGCCTGAGGGTAGCGAAAATCGTCTTCTGGTCCAGCCGTGCGAAGATGTAGTTGCTGCCGCTCGGCTGGGCGATTTCGTCCACATACTGCCTGTCATCCACCTGCGGCACAATGCCGAAGCCCAACGAGCACTGCACACGGCCATCCGGCCGCACTGCCAGTGAAGGCATCAGCCGCAACCAGTGCGTCCCGAACCTGTCTGCGGACCACATTGCCTGTACGCTCAAGGAAAGCGCTTTTTGCTCGTCGGTGAAAAAGCGGGCAAAGAGGTTGAAGTTGGCTGGCACCAAGATAGCCGGCCCACCCCGCAGGCTCGAGGTCGACAGGCGAGGGCCGTTGCCATTGACGCCCACGAACCCGCCCCAGTAGTTGAGAAAACGAAAGCGGAAGTTGGCACTGCCCCCGATGCCCAGCTTTTCACCCCCGCAGTTGGTCACGTGCCAGAGGTTCACATTCGCCCCGTAGTCTCGCAGGACCCTTCCCGGACGGTACCAGTTGTAGCCCAGAAAACCGAAGTGGATGACAAAGTCAGCATCGCGCTGGTAGCCCAGGTCGTTGACCTCAAAGCCTGGGCTGCGCACAACGCCTCCCACCCCATACGACCAGTTGCCGCCGGCCATTTTCCCGACGACGTAGGAGGCGGCCACACCCGAGAGTGTGGTGCGCGAAGGATCGAACTTGACGTGCCGCGCATCCGGCCGTTGAAAGTAGCGGGCCGAGCTCGTCTGCGCCTCAGCGATGGCCTCCCGGTGACCGCGAATGTGGCTGGCAGCCACCTTCAGCTCCAGGAAGAAGCGGTCCTGGTTCCAGCGATGGCTAAAGTCGACCCCACCGGCGAAGGACTGCCGGTTCAAGCTCTGCACCGCGGGGCTGTCCATGTCGCGTACGACACTGGTGAACATGGCGCCGAGCGTGCTTCTGCCCTGCCGGAAATCCTTCTGCGTGCGGAGGGCCAGGTAGTTGGCACGCGGCTCCACCGTCTCGGTGTACCGCCTCCCCTGCTCATCCACCTCTGCGACCTCGCGGTCCGTGAGCGCCTCAAGGACGCCGATGGACCAGCCGTGGCGGCTCTTGCCGGTCACCTTGCCGGCGAAGAGGATGGTCGTCAGGCGAGGCAGGCTCACATAGCCCTCATCGGACACGTCCGGATAGTGTTGGGGAGTCCTTCCAATGCGCCGCGAGTAGAAGAGCGTCTCGTTGCCCATGTCGCCATCGCCTACTCCCACGCCGAAATTGAAGATGTTGTTGCCCTCGAGAAAGAAGGGGCGCTTTTCCTCGAAGTAGCTCTCATAGGCCGTCAGGTTGAATTCCGAGGGATCGGCCTCCACCTGGCCAAAGTCGGGGTTAACGGTGAGGTCAAGCGTGAGGTTTGAAGAGAGGCCGTACTTGAGGTCCCCTCCCACGCTGCCCGCCCAGGTCTTCGCGCTGGAGAAGGGATTGCCCTGCTCCACTGGCCGGCGCTCAAGGCTGCCCACGCTGTACGGCAGCAGCTGGAGGCGGCGCGGCGCAGGAACGTCCTCGATCCCCTCAAGTTCACCGAACAGGGCCACCACGCTGTTGGCGTTGCGCGGAATGAGGCGCCACAAGTCCGTTTCCTTTTTCCGGCTGATGATGCGCCCGACCTGAAACCCCCAGCGATGGTGTCCCTGCGGGAAGCGGAGCTGGCTGAAGGGGATGCAGAACTCGGCCGTCCACCCGGAGGAGTCGCGGGCCACTGCCACATCCCAAACGGCATCCCAGCTCGGGTCCTCGTTGACGTCGTCGGAGCGGTAGAGGTCGCTGCGCGTGCCGGCGGGGTTCACGCCAAATTGGAAGGCGGTGCGATGGTCGCCGTAGCTATCGATGGCGACGAGGATCCAGTCGGAGGGAGATGCGACATCGCGACGGGTCAGCAGCCCACGGATCTTGTCCGGCTCCGAATCGAATGCGCGCACCGCCACGTAGAGGTGTTCATCATCATAGGCGACCTGCACCGTAGTCGGCTCGGTGGCAGGCGCACCTTCGTCCGGTTCCATTTGCACAAAGTCGCTACCGAGGGGCGCCACCTGCCAGACAGGGTCATCCAGGCGCCCGTCGAGGCGCACCTTGCCGCCCTCCAGGCGCACTGCTTGTAACACGCGGGGCGGCACCGCGGCCACCTCCTGGAGGGCAGGACGAGCAGCAATGCCAGTCACTGTGGCAATGGATGTGGGCAACGCAATCGCCAGGGCCCGACAAAGCACGTATGTTTCCCTCCTGTTCTGCTTTCCTGCGCGCTACACTGCCTTAGACGAGGAGAATGCGGAAAAGGTTACATCAACAGCACGCTGGTGCCGCTCCGATCGCCACGGGCAAGAATGTGCTCAGCCCCGCCGCCTCACACGCCTTGACAGGCACGCGTGGCGCTTGCTCGCCGTCGGCGCGCCAGCGAGCAGGGCTGCGGCTTCGCAAAGACGAGGCGCAACAGGCAAGCCCCACCGTCGGCTTATCGCTCCTGCCACGCATCCGGAGACTCCGTCCCCCCACCGCGAGAGCGCAGTCGGCCCTCTCGTCGGCTGCCGAAATTGTCCTTGAAAATGGTGGCCGAATTCGATAGATTTTCAACGCCACAAAAATCAGACAAGCCAGCGAGTCAAGATGCCCGAAAACCGCATACATGTACTGCCCGAGCATGTGGCCAACAAGATTGCCGCCGGCGAGGTGGTTGATCGCCCGGCGTCGGTGGTGAAGGAGCTCGTGGAAAACGCCTTGGACGCAGGTGCGCGCCAGATCGACATCGTCATCAAAGGCGGTGGTAAGCTGCTGGTGCAAGTGATTGACGATGGCTGCGGGATGAGCGCCCAGGATGCCCCGTTGGCCTTTCAGCGCCATTCCACCAGCAAAATTGCCACTGCTGCTGACCTGGAGAACATCACAACCCTCGGCTTCCGCGGCGAGGCCCTTGCCAGCATCGCCTCGGTGGCGCGCGTGGAACTGGCTTCGGCTGAGGAAGACGCAGGCGAGAGTACCGTGGTGCGGGTCGAGGGGGGGACACTCGTCGAGATTGGCAAAGAGGCTTTCCGCAAGGGAACCTCGGTGGCGGTGAAGAACCTGTTCTACAACACTCCGGCGCGACGCAAATTCCTTCGCTCCGACGAGACTGAGTACCGCCATATTCTCACCGTGCTGACCCATTTCACCCTCGCCTTTCCGGAAGTCGGCTTTTCGCTGATCAATGGTGACGTGGAGGTTTTTGCTCTGCAACCGAGCAGCCTGCAGGCGCGCATTGCGGCTGTGCTCGGCGATCGCACCGCTGCGACGATGCTGCCCGTGGAGGATCAGGGCTCGGTCTTGCGCATCCACGGCATGGTGGGCAAGCCGGAAGAAGCCCGCAAGTCGAGAGGAAACCAGTACCTCTTTCTCAACCGCCGCTATGTAGTCGACCGCGCGCTCAACCATGCGGTGATGGCCGGCTACGGCGAGAGCGTCCCGGGGGGGCTGTTCCCCAGTTATGTGCTCTTCCTGGAGTTGGACCCCAGCCGCGTGGACGTCAATGTGCATCCCACCAAGACGGAAGTCAAGTTGGCGGATGCGCAGTTGGCCTATGACCTCTTGCGCGGGGCAGTGCGCCGCGCCCTGACGCAGCGCGCTGAAGCCCCACCACGACCAGGGATCGACAGCCACCTCCGCCAACCATTGACCCCACGGCAGCAAGCAGCTCTGCCCATGGAGTTTCTCGTCCCTGCTGAGGTGGGGCGAAGCAGTCAAGCAAGCGGGGCTGCTCCCGTGACCGAGAGCCTTGCTGTACCGCGCATCCCCCTGGCGTCGGAACGGCCCAATGTGTGGCAGTTCCACGACACCTACATCTTGTCCGAGATCAAGAGCGGTTTGGTCATCATCGACCAACACGCCGCCCATGAGCGCATCCTCTTCGAGCAGGCAATGCGCGACCTGAGCGACTCGAAGCCTTCGTCGCAGCAGCTTCTCTTCCCCCAGACGGTGCAGCTGTCAGCGGAGGACTATGATCTGTTGATGGAGATGCTCCCCTTTCTGGAAATGCTTGGCTTTCTCATTCGCAGCTTTGGCAAGCAGACGGTCGTCGTGGAAGGGGTTCCCTCCGGGTATCGAGGCGGCGACGAGGCGCGCCTCTTGGTAGAGGTCATTGACGAGTACCGCGAGAACCGCCGCTCCGGGATAGAGCTGCGCGAGAGCGTGGCTCGCTCCTACGCCTGCCACGCGGCGGTGCGTGCAGGGGAGCGGCTGTCAGTGGAGGCCATGAATGCGCTCATCGATCAACTCTTCGCCACCGAGAACCCCTACTACTGTCCGCACGGTCGTCCCACCATCATCAACATCTCCCTGGATGAACTCACCCGGCGCTTCCAGAGGTAACCTGCAAGGGGAGGCGGCATGCGGGCTCGGGTAGAGCGCGGGCGGGTCACCATCCCGGTGATCGTTGGCCCCACCGCTGCCGGAAAGAGCGCGGTGGCACTCAATGTGGCATCACGCCTGGGCGCAGAGATCGTCTCCGCCGATTCCCGGCAGGTGTACAAGTTCATGGACATCGGTACAGCCAAGCCCACTTTGGAAGAGCGCGCCCTCGTCCCTCACCACCTCATTGACATTCGCCAGCCTGATGAGTACTACAGCGCCGGCGAATATGCGCGCGACGCAGCGGCGGCCGTCGCCGGGATATTGGCCAGAGGGCGCTTCCCCATTGTCGTGGGTGGGTCTGGCTTCTACATCAAGGCGCTGGTGGACGGCCTGTTCGGGCCGAAGGTGGCGGACCCCGCCCTGCGCGCGCGCCTGCGCCAGGAAGCGCAAGACCTTGGCGTGCAAGCACTTTGGCAGCGCCTGGCAGATGTCGACCCCGTCAGCGCTGCCTGCCTCCATCCCAACGATGCCCAGCGCATCATCCGCGCCCTGGAGGTCTACGAATCCACCGGGGTGCCGATTTCCCTGCACCAGGCGCGACATCGGCCCGAGCCGTCCTTTGGTTGGCATTTCCTCGGCTTGCGCTGGCCGCGCCAGGAGCTGTACGCGCGCATAGAGCGACGCGTGGACGAGATGATGGCCGAAGGGTTGGAGCAGGAGGTCCGCCAGTTGCTGGCTTTGGGCTATGACGAGCGCCTCGTCAGCCTGCGCACCGTGGGCTACAAAGAGATGTTCGCCTTTATCAGGGGAGAATTGTCACTGGAGGAAGCGGTTGTGCAGATCAAGCAGCACACGCGCAACTACGCCAAGAGGCAAATGACTTGGTTCCGGCGCGACGCCCGCGTGGGGTGGGTGGACGTGAACGAAGCCGAGGGGCTGGCCCAGGCGGAGCGCCAGGTGGAGGAGATCATCGCGAGATACATTGGCGAATTTTCCTCTTGACATTTGCAAAAAATCCTATATCTTTATAATCGAAAAAAACTGGATACCCCTTGAGAGGCGAATGTAGCTCAGCTGGTAGAGCACTGGCTTCCCAAGCCAGCTGTCGCGGGTTCGAATCCCGTCATTCGCTCTATTTTTTTTGGGCGGAATGCACCTCTTGTGACCGTCGTCACGCCCGGGGTTGCTCCAAAATGGGAAATTTGCACTGGCGAAGAATGGCAGAGGTGGGGCCGCCGCCAGCTGTGGCCACACCGGTGGCGGGCAAGGCTTTTGGAACCAGCTGTGAAGGAGGAGCACTATGAGAGCGGTCCGTGCAATGTTCGTGTGCGTGCTGGTAGCGTGCGCGACGCTCGCGTGGGGACAGTACCTCACCCAGCCGGTGGGGCCGGCGGGCAGCGTCGATTGGAGTCGACAGGTCGTGCGGGCCACCGGCATAGGGGCACCGAATCCTGACCACCCCTTGGCAGCGCAGCGCGCAGGGGCTATCGAGGCAGCCAAGCGAGCCGCCTTCCGCAATCTCCTCGAAGCCGTGCAAGGGGTTCAGCTTACCTCGGAAGTGACAGTCCGCAACGCCATGGTGGAAAATGACGTCATCAACACCCGCGTGCAGGGCGTCCTGCGCAACTTCACCATCGTGGACACCAAGTACATGTCCACCGGCGATGTGGAGGTCACCGTCGAGATGCCCCTGACCGGCGCGTTGGCAGACGTCTTGTTGCCGGCGCACTTGGGCGGCGGTGTCTACCCCGGGGCGGCTCAACCCCTCTGCCCGGTCTGCGGCCAACCGTGGCCCGCGGGCAAGCCGGTGCCTCCCGGTGTGCAGCTCATCCAGCCCGGAGCACCCGGCGTACAGGCACAAGCAGCTGCGGCAGGGACTTACACTGGTCTGATCATCGACACCAAGGGGCTGGGTGTCCGCCCTGCCATGGCGCCAAAAGTCCTGGATGAGAACGGCCAGGAAGTGTACGGCTCCAAGTTCGTGAGCAGGGACTGGGCCGTGCAGATCGGCATGGTGGGCTACGACAAGGACGTCAACCGTGCACGCACGAACGAGCGGGTGACGAACAATCCTCTCATCGTCAAGGCCATTAAGGCCACGGGTGCCAACAAGGCGGATGTGGTCATCTCCAACGCCGATGCGGCGGCCATCCATGCGGCCTCCAGCACCCAGAGCTTCCTGGACAAGTGTCGGGTCATGTTCGTCGTCGACTGATCGCCACGGCACGTCGACGGAGCGTTGGGCCTTTGCTGCAAGGAGAGCACTATGCAGAACAGAAGTCTAAAGTTCGTCGCAACGCTGCTGGCAAGCGTGCTTGTCCTCTGGCTGGTTGGATGCGGCCCGAAGGCAATCAAGCCCAAGTCGGTGCTGGACACGCCGGACAACCACTTCAACCAGGGCATGCGGGAGCTGGACCGTGGCAATCTCGACCTGGCGGTGCAGGAGTTCGAGCGCGCCAAGTCACTGGACCCGAAGTACGCCGAGGCTTACGCCGGCCTGGCCCTGGTGCATGCCAGCAAGCAGGACTTCCAGAAGGCGATGGAGCTGGTTGACCAAGCCCTCGCCAAGAACAAGAACTCCCTTGAGGCGCGCATCATCAAGGGACGCATCATCACCATGCGTCGCAAAGGTGATGACTGGATGGAGGAGGCGGTCAAGGAGTTCAAGAAGGCAGCCGAGCAGTACCCAAGCAGCGACAAGCCGCTGTACTTCATGGGCATCACCTACAAGGAAGGCTATGACTTTGGTCAGGCGGCCGCTGCTTTCGCCAAGGTGATCGAGATGAAGGGCAACTATGCGGCAGCTGCCGACAAGGAGTGGGCCTTGGTGCAAAAGATTCAACGCGCCGCTCCTGGCACCAAAGTCGGCGCCAAGATCGCCCTCATCCCTGAGATCAGCCGGGCGGACCTGGGGGTGCTGCTGATGGAAGAGCTCAAGCTCATGGAGCTGCTGGAGAAGAAGCGCGCCAAGACGTACGACACTGGCTTCCGCCCGCCCGAAGACGTCACCAAGATGGCACAGCCCGAAGCGAAGCTTCCCGATGTGACGGACATCGAGGGGCATTGGGCTAAGAACTGGATCAAAGACATCGTGGCGGCCCAGGGCATGGATGTCTTCCCCGACCATACCTTCCGCCCGGACGAGAAGATCACCAGAGCCAACTACGCCAAAATCATGCAGGACATCATGATCCTGGCCACAGGCGACCAGACGCTGGCCACCAAGTTTATCGGCGAGTCGTCGCCCTTCCCGGATGTCAACCCAAGCCACTGGGCGTTCAACTCCATCATGCTCATGGTCAGCCGCGGCATCATGGCGGCCGACAAGATGACCGGCGAGTTCCGGCTCAACGACCACATGTCCGGGGCTGATGCCCTTCTGGCCATACGTGACTTCCAGAACGCAATGCGCATGACGTTCTAACTGACGAAGGGGATCCCTAACTCTGGGATCCCCTTCTTGTCCGTCCTACTCATGCGCGCATGCAGACGGAGAGGAGGTTGCAGGTGAAGACTCTCGCAACCGTCGTACTGCTATCGCTCACGCTGCTCATCGGTGGCGTCTCTGGCATCTGCCAAGTACCGCCCCCTATGACCAAGGTGATCGAAGCAGTCGGCACCGGCAGCATCTTTGAGGGCGACGTGGCAGGCGCCCGCGACCGTGCCATCGATGACGCCTTGCGCCAGGCAGTAGAACAGGCCCTTGGCACCTTCATCGAGTCCGAGACCAAGGTGCAGAACTACCAGGTCGTCGATGACAACATCCTCAGCTGGACGCGCGGCTATGTGCAAAACTACACCATCCTTTCCGATTACAAGAAGACCCCGGAGCTCTACGAGGTGCGCCTCAAGGCAGAGGTGGCACTGGGCGAGCTGCAGCGCGACGCTGAGGCGGTCAAGAACCTTATCGAGCGCATGGGCAACCCGCGGGTGATGGTCATTATCGACGAGCAGAACATCGGCGACCCGACCGGGCACTTCCGATGGTTTGACGTCAACATGACCGCCGCCGAGACGGCGATCATGCAAAAGTTCGTGGACAGCGACTTCCCCGTGGTGGACCCCGGCACGGTGCGCGAGAACATCAAGCGCGAGCAGGTGATGGCCGCCCTGCAAGGAGACGACAAAGCGGCCGCCGCCATAGGCCTCTCCTTTGGCGCCGAAATCGTCATCACCGGCAAGGCGGTGGCAACGGTGGCCAGCGGTTTCAACATGGCGGGCATGAAGTCCTGCCAGGCGAACATCACGGCGCGGGTGGTCGAGGCCGATGTGGGCCGCGTGCTGGCCACAGCCAGCGAGCACGCCGCCTACCCGCACATCGACGAAGTGACCGGCGGCACTATGGCCATTCAGAAGGCCGCGAACAAGTTCGCCGAAGGACTCATTGCCAAGATCCTCGCCAAGTGGCGGGACAAGTACTACAACGTCGGCGAGGTGAAGATCGTGCTGCGCGGGCTGGAGTCTATGGCCCAGTTGAGCGATTTCGTCACCACCGCCAAGTTCTACCTGCGTGGCGTCAAGAACATCTACCAGCGCAACTATGGCGGTGGCTCTGCCGAGCTGGATGTGAAGATCAGTGGCAATGCCACCCAGCTGGCGCGGGAATTCGAGCGGCGCGACTTTGGTCGCTTCACCATCACGGTGGAGAGCGTCTCTGCCAACCGGATCACAGCTCGCTTCGTGCCGAAAGTGCAACCTGTCGCTGAGCCTGAGTAGGTGCATATCCACTTCCTATCCCACGGAGGTGATGCTATGAAGAGAGGACTGATCGCCCTTGTATTGTGCGGCCTGCTGCTTGCGCAGCTGCCGGTGCTCAGCACAGCCCAGACCAGCGAACCGACAAAGCGCCTCAAGAGGCGTGTGGCCGTATTCGACTTCCAGGACAAGACGGCGCATCACTACCACTGGTGGACCGGGCAGCCGGTGGGCGAGGGCATGGCCGACATGCTGGTCACCGCCTTGGTCAAAACAGGCAACTACCGCGTATTTGAGCGCAAGGAGATGGAGTCGCTGCTCAAAGAGCAGGCGCTTGGCATGGCTGGCATTGTCACCCCAGAGAGCGCAGCACAGGCAGGCAAGATGCTGGGTGTTGAGCTGGCTATCATCGGCGCGGTGACCGAGTTCGGCTACAGCGAAGGCGGCGTGGGCGGACGCGTCAAGGGAATCGGCGTCGGCGTCAAGTCGACGAAGGCGACGGTGGCCATCGATGTGCGCTTCATCAATACCACCACCGGGGAGATCCTCGTGGCCGAGACGGTGCGCAAGGAGCGCTCCTCCAAAGGGCTCGGCGTCGACACCCCGGAGATCAGCTTCGACAACCGCGACAAGTTCGACGAATCCTTGGTCGGCAAGGCCACCCGCGACGCCATCGATGCACTTGTGGAGCTGGTGGAGAAGTCCGCAGCTAACGTCCCCTGGCAGGCCAAAATCATCAAGGCTAACGGCTCGGTGTTCATCAACGCAGGCGCAGAGGCTGGCGTGCAAAACGGCGACGTGTTTGTGGTCTACCGCAAGGGCGAAGAGCTGGTAGACCCGGACACTGGCCTTTCGCTGGGCTCGGTGGACCAGAAGATAGGCAGGATCAAGGTCACCAACAACAGCCTCGGCAACGGGAAGGCCTCTGAGTGCGTCGTGCTGGAGGGCTCTGGCTTTCAGCGGGATGACATGGTGCGCCTCCAGTAGGTCGTGCTGCAGATACCGGAACCAGGGCGGGGCCCTGACCGGCAAGGCCACTTGCGTGTGTGATCTTACCTCAAAGGAGCAAAGCACCCGCAGGGGAGGCGCTTGACCGAGTAGCCTCCCCTATTGCTTTTCGGTACTCCTGCACCCATCGGCACGGGCTACCTTGCCGCGGCGCAAGACCGGTTGCTGACCAACAACCAGGTTCGCGGGGATGCTTCGCCATACGCCTGTGCGTAGACGCCACTGCGGATCGTGGGAGCATGGGTTGCCAGGCTCACCGCACCGCAGCCAGCTCGGCAGATCTGGGAACGGAGAGGAACAGGAGGACAGTAAAGGATGGAAAAGATGCGGCATTGGTTACCCCTTGCTGTCATGACGCTGATACTTGTTCACTCTCTGCCCGCTTATCCTCAGCCGCCCAAGCTCGGCACGATTACCTTCCTCGTGGGCAATGCGAACGACATCACCGTGCGACGCCAGGCCAGCAACGAATGGCTGCCGGCCAAGTTGAAAATGGAGCTGTATGAGGGCGATGTCATCCGCACCGCGAAAGAGTCGCGCGCGGAGATCACCCTTTTCGACAAGAGCATTCTCCGCGTCGGTGAGCAAACCGAGCTAGAACTTAACAAGGCAACGATCGCCAAGAAGGTCAAGGAAGTGCAGTCCAATCTGAACAAGGGAAAGCTTTGGGCAAATATCGCCCAGGCAGAAGGCAGGCGCACTTTTCAGGTGAAGGCGCCCACGGCAGTTTGCGCGGTGCGCGGCACGGTCTATCGCATTGACGCGGACTCGGTCACCACCCTGCTGGTGTACCAAGGCGCAGTGGACGTCGGTCCCCTGAGCAAACTCGAGCCCAAGCGGGAAAAACCGGGCCCCCGCTCCTTGCAACCCTACCAAATACCAGGGCCCTACGAGGTGCCTCCCCCCTATCAGGTTACCCTCGAGGAGTGGATTCGCATTGTGAAGGGCTTTCAAGTAACTGTGCGACCAGACGGCAAATACCACAAGAGCCGTTTCGACGAAGCAGAAGACGCCAAGCTGGAGTGGGTGCGGTGGAACAAGGAGCGCGATCGTCAGGCCCGCCAACGGTAGCGAGCGTGCGCGCTGAGCCATAGAGACAGCGACCGCCCTATGCCCGAGAAAAAGGACCGATTTGACGCCCTGCTCATCGTCAGCGCCTCCGTTCTCATGGGGGCGCTGCTCTATACGGTGCGCAGCCACCTGTCGCCCCTGGTGGTAGCACTGGCCATTGTCGCGCTCTTGTTTCCGCTGCGCCGCCAGCCCGTGGCTCGCCACCTCCTTCTGGTCTTGCTCCTGCTCTTTGTCATTTGGGTGGCCCATGAGCTGCGGGACGTGTTGTTTCCTTTCGCTGCATCCTTGCTCCTGGCGTACCTTCTTGACCCGGTAGTGGACCGCTTGCAGCGTTGGCGCCTGCCGCGGACTGCCGCGGTGGCCATTATCGTCGTCCTCCTGGTAGGCCTCGTTGTGCTGGCCTTGGCCCTCATCGTCCCCAGGATCCTGGACGAAGTAGGTGGCATGGTAGAGGCAAGTATTGCGTTCGCCGGGCAAGCCAGTACCTGGGTGGAACGAGACCTGGTTGCCGCATTGGGGCGTCTGGGCATAGGGAGCGTGCAGATTCAGGAGCATCTTGTGCCAAAGATTGCCAATCAGGCAGAAGGTTTCCTCAAGTTTCTCTTTCAGAGCCTTCTGCAGCTCACCTCGAGCGTCTCCTCGTTGCTCGGTCAGCTCCTGAACTTGGTGCTCATCCCGTTCCTGACCTTCTTTCTCCTCAAGGATTTTGACCGACTCAGAACTGCGGTGCGCCGCCTTCTACCGGAGCGGCAGCAGAGTCGCGCCGTCGAAGTGGTGCACAGCGTCGACAGAGTCTTGGTGGGCTTCTTCCGCGGTGAGCTATTGGTTTGCCTGATCGTCGGCACGCTCACGGCCACTCTGCTGAGCATCTTTCGCATCCCCTATGCGCTCCTGCTGGGCGTGTTGGCCGGCGTACTGAACCTCGTCCCCTATGTGGGACTGGCGATCACCTTGCTGGTTGGAGTTTTGGTGGGACTGTTCAGCCCCAATCCGCTCGTCACCACCATCAAGATCGTGATTCTCATCGAGAGCGTGCAGATTCTCGAGGGCTCCTTCCTGTCCCCGAAAATCGTGGGCGACAAGGTGGGGCTCCACCCGGCCTGGGTGATGTTTGCCATCCTGACGTTCTCGAAGCTTTGGGGCTTTCTCGGCCTGGTCATTGCGGTGCCCACCGCCGGCGTCATTGCCGCATTGCTCCGAGGCTGGTTCGCCCGGTCCCGCGCCCCGCGCACTGCCACTGCTCCTGAAGCTCCATGAAAATCGTTGCAGTCCACAGCGGAGGAGCGGGAGAAAAGTTGGGTCTTCGTCCAGGGGACAGGCTGCTTTCCATCAACGGTCACCCGGTGAGCGATGAGCTCGACCTTCTTTTCTGGTCGGCCGAGACCGTGCGGCACCTTGAGGTTGAGCGTGATGGCCAGCGGCATGAGTTCAGATGCCGGGCGGAGGCGGCAGAGGAGCTTGGCCTGGACCTGGAACCGATGCGCGTCCGCACCTGCGGCAACGCCTGCCTCTTCTGTTTCGTCGACCAGAATCCGCCGGGCATGCGGCCGGCGCTCTATGTGAAGGACGAGGACTATCGTCTGTCGTTCTTCCACGGCAACTATGTGACTCTCTCCAACGTGGGACGCCGGGATTTGTTGCGCATCGCCGAGCTGCGCCTCTCGCCTCTGTACGTCTCGGTACATGCCATTGACCCCCAGGTGCGGAAAAAGCTCCTCGGCTTGCGCCAGGACGATCGCCTCCTCGAAAAACTTGCATTTTTGGCCGGATCCGGGATCACCCTGCACGCGCAGGTGGTCATCTGCCCCGGTTACAACGACGGGCCCTTCTTGGACCAGACGACCGCCACCCTGCTGGAGTTCTTTCCACAGATGGCCTCCGTGGCGCTCGTGCCCGTAGGACTGACCCGACATCGGAAAGGCTTGGCCCCACTCGGCCCTGTGCAACCTGAGGATGCAGCACTGCTGGTGGAACGATACGAACAGCGCGCACACCAACTGCGGAACCTTTTCGGCAGTCATTTTGTCTACCTGGCAGACGAACTGTACCTGATGGCCGGCCGGAACGTACCGACCGCTGAGCGCTACGAAGATTTTCCGCAAGTCGAAAACGGTGTGGGCATGGTGCGCAGATTTCTTGATCAGCTGCAGAGCGACATACACCACTTGCCGCGGGCGATGAAGAGCGCCACTCGCCTCACCCTCGTGACCGGAATGCTGGCCGCGCCGCTTGTGGAGGAGGCCTGTGCGCAGATCACGCAGCGAGTGGCGAGCTTGCGCATAGACGTGGTCGCCGTCACCAATCGCTTCTACGGCGACACGGTCACCGTGAGCGGGCTCCTCACCGGCCAAGATATCTTTGCTGCCCTGAGCGGTCGTGAGTGTGGGGACCTGGTACTGGTGCCTGCCAACTGCCTCAACGTCGACGGGCTCTTCCTTGACGATTGGACGCCGGAGCGACTTTCGCAGATGCTGGGCGTCCCAGTGGAAGTGGTCGACTATGAACGCATTGCCCAGATGTTCGCAGCGCCTCTGCTGCGGGAGCGCGCGGCATGAGCCTGCCCATCGTCGCCATCGTCGGCCGCCCCAATGTGGGCAAGTCCACCCTCTTCAATCGCATCGTGGGCCGCCGCGAGGCAATCGTTGACCCCACGCCCGGGGTAACCCGTGACCGCAACTACGCGGAGGCAGAATGGACCGGAAGGCGCTTTCTGCTGGTAGACACCGGTGGGTTTGTGATCGGCACCGATGAACCCATCCACCGCGCGGTCATGGAACAGCTGGCCCGGGGGATCCAAGAGGCGGACCTTGTGGTCTTCCTCGTTGACGGACGAGCCGGAGTGACCGGCGAAGACGAGGAGTTGGCGCACATGCTGCGCAAGGGCGGCAAGGCCATCCTCTTGGTGGTAAACAAAATCGACACGGCCGCTCACGAGGAGCTGTGCGCCGAGTTCTTCCGCCTTGGGCTCGGCACCCCGCTTCCTATCTCCGCCGCGCTGGGCCGCCGCACAGGCGAGCTCATGGACGAGATCGTGCAGAGGCTGCCGGAGCAGTTGCCGGAAATCTCCCCTGACGAAGGCACTGCGCTGCGCTTAGCGATCGTGGGCCGTCCTAATGTGGGCAAGTCCTCGCTCATCAATGTCATACTCGGCACACCCAAGCTGGTAGTTACGGAAATCCCCGGCACAACCAGGGACGCCATCGACACCGAGTTCACCTACAAGGGGCAGCGGCTCATTCTCATCGACACTGCAGGCCTGCGCCGCAAGAGCCGTATCAGCGAGGCGGTGGAGTACTACAGCACGCAGCGCGCCTTGCGCGCCATGCGGCGAGCGGACGCCGTGGCAGTGGTCATCGACGCCAGCCAGGGCCTGTTCGATCAGGACAAGAGGATTCTCGAGCAAGTGGTGCAACACCGCAAGGGAGTGTTCTTGGTCGCCAACAAGTGGGACCTCGTCTCTGTTGGGGCACGCACCGGCGTCAAGTTCGAACAGGCCGTGCGCGAGGAACTTCGCACGCTGAACTACGTGCCTGTGCTCTTTGTCTCCGCAAAAACCGGGCATAACGTCACACAGGTGTTGGACGTGGCATCGGCCGTCGCTGCAGAAAGGCGCAAGGTCGTGCGCACGCGGGAGCTCAACCAGTTTCTCCAGGAGGCGGTCGCCCAGCATGCGCCTGCAGCCTACGGCACCCGGGAAGTGAAAATCAGGTTCTGCGCCCAGGTGAATGCCGCCCCACCGGTGTTTGCGTTCTACTGCAATCATCCACGGGGCGTACAGCCCAACTATCGCACCTATTTGGAAAAGCAGCTGCGCCAACGCTTTGGCTTCATGGGAGTCCCACTCACACTGTCGTTTCGCAGGAAGTAGCACGCATGAAAGCCCACCGATACCTCATCTCGATTCTGCTGACGCTGTTGGCCGTCGCTCCCGGGGGCGCAGAAGATTTTGCCACTTTCCTTCGGCAGCAATGCGCAGCCGGGCTCTTGAGCAGGCAAGAAGAGCTCGTGCTGCGAGTGCTGGCCACCGCGAACCCTGCAGCACTGCCCGAGCCGTATCGCTCCTTGCCCCGCGAACCGGGCAAGTGCGGCACCCCGACCCTGTGGGAAGCTAAGACGCAGTGGCCTGAGTTCACGCCTGCCCAGCAGAGCATCCTTGCCCCCTATTTGGCGCGGCCCAACCTCCCGCTGTCGTTGGTCAGTCCCAGTGGGCGATTCAAGATTCACTACGCCACTTCGGGCGCTCACCAGACCACGGACTCTTTCGCTTGGGAAGCTGCCCTTGCCTTTGACCGTGCCTACGAGCTCGAGGTCGTGCAAATGGGCTACCCTCCCCCACCTGCCGACAACGGCATCGACGGCCCTGAGTACGACGTGTACATCCAGAATATCGCTGACTACGGCTGGACCTACCCGGAGATGCCCGTGCCCGAGACCCCGGCCTCGGACTGGACGTCCTACATCGTCGTAGACAACGACTACTCCAGGGGCTTTTACAGCAAAGGGCTGGACGGCCTGCACGTGACTGCTGCCCACGAGTTTTTCCACGCCATCCACTTTGGCATTCGCGAGCCGCTGCGGGAACCTCCGGCAAGCGCTGACCTCTTCTACTACGAAGTCTCCGCCACCTGGATGGAAGACGTGGTGTGGGATGCTGTGAACGACTATTACAACTACCTTTCCGGTTTTTTCAACGCTCCGCATCTGCCGTTCAATGCCGCCGACGGCAGGAAGGAATACGGCATGGCGGTGTGGAACCACTTTGTGGCAAAGAGAGTGGGGCCTGAGGCAATACGCGACTCCTGGTTGTACATGCGCGCCACCAATGGCATGCTCGCCATCCGCCAGGCCCTTGTCGAGCGCGGTCTGACCTTCGAGGACGCGCTTGCCGAGTTCGCCATCTGGAACATCTTCACCGGAAGTCGCGCGGACACGGTGACTTTCTATCCCGAGGGCAAGCACTACCCGGCCATCCGCTTGCAACGGCGCGAGACTTTCGAGGAGAGGGCCGAAGTCGCCGATTCTTGCAGACGCTTGTCCACAAAGTACTACTCCTTAGTTCCCCAAATACCTGCCCCCTACACGGGCCAACTCCTGAGTCCGGAGCCGAGCAGGTGGCGGTTTTCCGTGGCGGTCCTGAGCCTGAGAAGAGCGACCTTCGACTATGCTCCTGGCGGCGCGGCAACTGCCTTGGGGTATCTCTATCCGAGCGACACAGTGCTGGTCGCTGCATCCCGTACAAACTTGGACGGCGACCGCAGCGAAAATAGCCACTACCCCTTCTCGGCGCTGATTGAGCCCGGCTCGCTCTCCGAGGACCACCCAAAGGGGAATGCCATCGTCGGCGTTTCGAGCAATCCCTTTCGCGTTGACCAGGACGCTTTCCTGACAGTGCTGCTCCATTTGGAAACTGAGCAGGAAGTAAGCATGTCTGTCCACGACCTCCAGGGAGCGCGGGTGTTCCAGGAGTCCCTGGGCGTCCTTTCCGCGCAACGCACCCACCCATGGGTCTGGGACGGGCGCAATCACAGCGACGAAAAGGTTGCCTCGGGCGTCTATCTGATTGTGGCGCGTTTCGCAGACAAGGTCTGCGTGGAGAAGCTGGCGGTGGTGAGGTAGGCAGGGCTCTGTCCGCGTGCGCTGTGCCGTTTTTGAACAAAAAGAGCTTGACAAAGGGGGGAAATATTGTTATTTTAGCGCAGCCGTTTCGATTGCTTTCGGACGCTTGGGCGCGTCTTGGTCTTGCGAAAAGGAGCTCCGCCAGCGAGCGCGTGCCACCAGAGACTGCGGAGCTGGCGAAACGCTCACGACCCGGGAGGTGGCCACTTTTTGGCCAAAGCGGGCGGCCAGGTTGTTCACCGCGCAGTGCAGTCTTGTTGAAACGCCCAGGCGCCAGGCGCGCGATCGCTGTCTGCACGAGACAATGGCAAAATGTTGAACACCTGACCGGTTGACTGCGGGGGTTGTCGGTGCTTGATGCACTGCCCAGCTCACAGGTACGGCATCTTTCTTGCACTCGGTAGATGGTGCACGATGCGCTCCACGATGCTCGAAGAAAGGCTCCTTGTGACCTGTGAGGAACGGCAATGAAGGCTCTGGTCATGGAGAGATCGCTCCGGCTAACGGAGCTGCAACGCCCCCAGCCCGACTTAGGCGAAGCGCTGGTGCGGGTGCTACGCGCGGGCATTTGCAACACGGATCTCGAAATCGTCCGCGGCTACATGGGCTTTGAAGGGGTACTGGGGCACGAGTTCGTCGGCGTGGTGGAACAGTGTGCAGACGCGCGCTGGCTCAACAAGCGCGTGGTTGCCGAGATCAACGTCGCCTGCGGCAAGTGTCGCTTCTGCGCGCGGGGCTTGGCGCGCCATTGCCTGAATCGGACAGTGCTGGGCATTCAAGGTCGGAGTGGCGTGTTTGCCGAATACGTCGCCATTCCGACCGCAAACCTCATTGAGGTGCCTGCTACCGTATCGGATGTGGAAGCTGTCTTCGTCGAGCCGCTGGCGGCCAGTGTCGAGATCCTCGAGCAGGTACACATTGGGCCCGAGGATCGGGTAGCCATCATAGGTGATGGGAAACTGTCGGCACTCATTGCCCAGGTGCTCAGGCTCACCGGGTGCGCGCTGATTGTGGTAGGCAAACACCAAACGAAACTGGGCCTCTTTTCGCAGATCGGCATCCCCACTGCGCTGCGCAACAATTTGCCAAAGCGGTCGTACTCCGTGGTCGTGGAGGCATCGGGGTCGCCCAGCGGCCTGGAATTGGCCCTGCACCTTGTGGAGCCCAGAGGAACCCTCATTCTGAAGAGCACGTATAACGACCGCCCCAGCGTCGACGTTTCGCGCATCGTCGTGGACGAAATCACGGTGGTGGGCTCCCGCTGCGGCCCTTTTCCGGCCGCCATCCGCCTGCTGCAGCAGAGGCTGGTGGAAGTGGCGCCGTTCGTCACAAAGACGTTTCCATTTAGCGAGGCACTCGAGGCATTCGCCTTCGCTCAGGAGGAGCAGACCTTCAAGGTGCAGCTTGACATGTCTGGCTAAGGAAAAGCTGCCGTGGCTCCTGCGAGGCGGTCCGCAAGCGAAAGAGGACAGCGCCAGGTGTCGCTTGTGGGCACAGAGAATGCGAGCGGTCGGAGGTGGAGGACGGTTTCGGCGCGTGGCCCAGCATGAGACAGTGTGGCGCATGAGGGTCAGCACCTGCTTCTCGGGCGCCACCAAGGGAGGTTGCAACTCTTTGATTTCCCGATTACTCCACAACTGGGTTAGCTCTGTAGCACGGGCATGCTCTTTGCAGGTCCTCATGAGACGGGCGTGTCGATGCACGGAAAAACCCGGCGTGAGCTGAAAGATGAACGAGCTCCTCTACTTCTCATCCGTGGACTTGCTGATCAGGGTGGACTACAGCCCAGACACCAATGCCCTCCGCTATTGGACCAATCGGGAGACAGAGGCCACCGAGCGCCGCCTAGTTGAGCAATACCTGCTATCAGAGTTTGCCGCGCGCGTCGGCTACTACGACCGCGCGCCGTCGCTCTTTATCTGCATGGGCATCGACCCCCAGCTCAGCAACGAATTGGAAACGAAGCGGGCACAGGAAACACTTCGCGAAACAATGGGGCGTGAGGAACAGGTTGAAGCGGAGGTCAAGGCGGCCATCAAAGCCTCCATGAAAGCTTACTACTTTGAGCAGCTGGGCGAGGAGGTTTTGGCCTTTCGTCGCGAGGTGCAACAGGGGTGTGTGCCGGAGCGGATTCGGGATGCCAAGGTGCGCATTTCCCAGCTTCTGGGCGCTTATAACCTGTACTCCGACCAGAGGCTTTCGCTGAAGGACGTGCTCCCCGCTGATTTGCACGACTACCTGTGAGGTCAACGGGGAGAGCGAAGGTAACGCCTTCACCATTGAGGACACCAGATTATGAGACGGAAGACTGCCATTGTCCTTGTTGCGGCAATGTCCCTGGCACTCCTGCCAGGGAAAGTCCCTGGGCAAGGGTTCAAAGATCGCTTAGGACTGGGCTTTAATGTTGGGGCGCAGAAGCTGTATTGCGACATCCACCACACCAGCTTCGCGTTCGGTGCGGAGGGAACCGTGAGGTACCTTGTCGGTTCCAAGTTCAGCCTGGTGGGGGCAATCGGGTACGGGGAGCTCACCGAGACAAGGCGCTCCAGCTTCACCACCAACCTGATCAATGCCGACCTCAAGGGACACCTTGCCCTCACCAGCCCCCGTCGCATCATTCCTTACCTCACGCTTGGCCTGGGTGTGTTCAATTGGCAGTACCAGAGCAACCCCCGCTACTTCGATGGGTCGCTCATCTTCGGCGGAGGCCTGGAAGTAGTGCTGCAGCCCCGCACCTCCTTGGAGCTCTATGCGGACTATCGCCACACCACGGGCGACGGCTACGATGGAATCGTCCGCCAGGAAAAGGACGGTTATTTGCAGGTGCGCGCCGGCTTTACTTACTACTTCAAGGATAGGCGCGCGCCGCAGGAAAAGCCCTCCGAGCTCATCGCCATGGACGAGAAAGACCTCGCCGCCTGGCTGGGGAAGGAAGAAGCCGCTGACACCGCCAAGTTCCATGCCTTCGAGGAAAAACTGGCGGCCACCGAGGCCAGCGAGAGCAAAGTCACCATGGAGCAATACCTGGCGCTCAAGTCCAAGTTGGATGAGCTCAACCGGGTGATCGCCGAAAAAGAGCGAGAGATCGAAGCCCTGCGTACGGAACTGGATTTCCGGGTGGACAGGATCGCCGAGCTGGAGGATGAGCTCAGAAAGAAGCGAGTGAGTGCTCCTGCGGCCGGTTCGACCGCGGTGGCCGGCGACTTTTCGGCTTCCTACGAAGAGGGCCTGCGCGCCTTCTACGCCCGGAACTATACCGGTGCCATCGAGATCTTTAGTGCACTGCTCAGGGAGTATCCCGACCATCGCCTGGCCAGCAACTGCCAGTACTGGATTGGCGAGTCCCACTTCGGCCTTGGCGACTACACTGCAGCCAAATACGCTTTCGACAAGGTCTTCAGTTACGACTTTTCCTACAAGAAAGACGACGCCGCTCTCATGTTGGGACGCTGCTACATGAAGCTTGGCGACAACGAGCGCGCCCGCTCCTCACTGGAAGCCTTGCTGCGCGACTATCCCGACAGCGAGTATGCGCCCAAGGCAGAGTCCTATTTGCGGCGATTGAAGGGGTAACACCCAGGAGATGACGCGAGAGCGCCGTCTGAATGGACTCGCTCAGACGGCGCTTCTGTTTGCAGGCCCCTGCCGCCCTGCGCGTGGAGGGGAAGAACCACGAGCGACATGCCCTTTCGCCAACGGCTGAAGAACATACGTCGCAGGATAAGCTACTCACGCGTCTTTGTGGAGGCGCTGGCCTTCTGCGGCTTTGCCGCGATGAAGCTCCTCACCAGCACCTTGCGCGTGCGCCTCTACATCCACCCCAGCGTACAAGAGCAACTGCACCGCGGGCCTCTGCTCTTTGCCTTCTGGCACGGGCGGCAGTTCTTGCTGGTACCCCATTTCCCTTCCTGGAATATCGCGCTGATGAGCGATCTGAGCTGGGCTGGGGATATTCAGACGCGCATACTGCAGCGCTTCGGCTACACGGTGGTGCGCGGGTCCAGCAGCCACGGAGGGATGCGCGCCTTGCTCACCCTGAAGAAGGCAATCGAGGCGGGCCACCCGGCCGCCTTTGCTGTGGATGGGCCGCGCGGGCCCGCCTTTCACGCCAAACCGGGCATCCTCTTCTTAGCTGAGAAGCTGGGCCTCCCCTTGGCCCCGGTTGCCACCAGTGCCAAACCAGCGTGGACACTGGAGTCCACCTGGTGCCGCTACCTCTTGCCCAAACCGTTTGCCCGCTGCGTGGCCGTTCTGGGTAAGCCCATCCCTCCTCGCTCGCTTGCTGCTCAGGCCACAACCGCCGAGTTGGATCGCATCCTCAATGAACTGACCGTGCGTGCCGACCTGCTGGTGGGGGCCACCTATCACCAGGCGAGCCTTCGTACCACGGCATGAGCTGCAGACGACCGCCTTCGCCCAAAGCTTCTGCGGCAACAACTGCCTCACTCCTTGACCGCCTCGGCCCAAAAGAGACCGGGCCGGTCCTCGCACACCATGCCCCTCAGACCAGAGCCGTGAAGCATGGCGCGCATCGCCTCCCCTGAGGGGAGAAAGTCATGGGCCACCGCGCCGCCGATGCGTCGATGCCGCATGTTGACTGCCTCACTGCTCTCCTCATGAATGACGTGGATTCTCCCCCCGGGAACGAGGGCAGCTCGCAGCTCTCGAAGCGCACCAGGCTGGTTGCGAAAGTGCGGGAAGCAGCAGAAACAGACCACGCGGTCAAAGGAAGAGGGCAGCACGGGCAGGTGCAGAACATCCGCGCACACAAGGTGCCGCCACGCACCGCCTGTGTGCTGACGCGCCACCTGCAGCATTTTGCGCGAAAAGTCCAGGCTGAGCACCAACCCCGCGGGGCCGACAGCAGCCGCCAGGGCCCGCGACAACCTCCCCGTGCCCGCCCCCACGTCCAGGATGCGCTCGCCTGGCCGCAGTTGCAGACGCGCCACGATCACGGGTACCAGATCAGGCGCGGCTTCGCTATCCCACGAGGTAGCAAGCTGGTCAAAGAACGCCTGCCGCTCGTCACGCATGAGCTGCCCCCTTTCTCACCTGCGATGGGCGAAGGCGCTTGACCACAATCGGCACCAGCACGAGGATGAGAACGATGCCCGGCACACCCTGGAGCAGCGCCGCCAAGGACATGCTCTTCGCCGGCAGGCCCAGGAGCGGGACCAAAGCCGCCACCCAGATGACCATCACCGCCCGCGAAGCCGCAAGCCCGGCGACCAGTGCCACGAGCACCGGAACCCGCTCTCTGCGCGCCAATGCCCCCACTACGCCGGTCAGCGCCAGCCCCTCCAAGGCCATGAGTTGCGCCACCGGCGGCGACAGGGGCGGCATGCCGGTGGCCAAGGCCGAGACCACCGGCGTGAGCACGCCCACCGCCATGGCTACGCCCAAGGGCAGATAGAATCCGGCCGCGGCCAGGGGCAGAAACATCGGCAAGAACACGCTCCCCAACCCGACGGCATGAAACAGAATCGGGATGAGCACACCCAACCCGACGAACAGGGCGGCAAGACTCAGGTCGCGCGCCGCCATGGCGGCCTCAGAAGGTGACCACAAGCTCGCCGTCCAGGGTTCTTCCCGGCATCGGGTAATCCCACATCGCTTGGTACCGCGGGTCCAACAGGTTGCGCGCGTTCACGCGCAAGGCCAGCGGGCCAAACAAATTCACCTTGCCGCTCAGGTTGACCACGAAATAGTCGTCCATCCGGTAAAGATTCGGTTTGGGCGAGGCGTTGTCCCTGCCGTACCAGTCTTTCACCCCGGTGGCATCGACAATGAATGAGAAACGCCCTATCTGTCCCGAGGCATAGGCGGTCAGCTTCTGGCGCGGCGCGTTGGCAACGGTGACCTCCATGTCCACAATGTGCGACCACGAGCCGCCCAGCTCCAATCTCTCCACTGGCTCCCATTGCCAGACCATTTCGTATCCGGTATTCGCCACCCGCCCGGAATTGTCCAGCTTGAACATGGGTGGAGGGGTCGCGTTCTTGGCGATGACGATCAGGTTGTCGCCGCGCAGCCGATACAAGGTCCCCTCGACACGAAGCCGCGAGCTCAGATGCTGTTCGACCCCGAGCTCATAGTTCCAAATTTCTTCGGGCAGCAGGTCAGGATTGTGAGGCGGGAAAAAATAGAGCTCGCGAATCGATGGGCTCCGGAACCCTTTGGCTACCGCGGCACGCACGGATGTGCGGCGCGTGACGTGGGCCACCAACCCGGCTTTGGGCAGCACCTCCCAGCCGTAGAGCTCGTGATGTTCCACCCGCACACCGGCAGAGGCAATCAAGCGGCCGAACAGGAGCTGCTGCACATGCACGTACGGGGCCCACTCGCTGAGATAGTAGCGCCCATAGTCGGTGCCACTGAGGCTGTTGTGGGCGTCGCCGCCATAGCGTTTCAGGTCAAAGCCCATGGTGGTCGTGTTGCCGCGTCGCAGGCGCAGGTTGTGGTAGACCATGAACCCGACCATGCGATCGAAGGACCGCCACCCGTCGAAGAAGCGGTGCCGACCGTAGTTGGCGTGAAGCTTGAGGTAACTTTCCCCAAGCGAGCTCGCGTGATTGACTGTCAAATCGCCTCCCCAGCGGCGGATGTCGTACCACTGATCCTTGACTGGCTTGCTGACCGGCCCGGGGTCATAGAGGTAAAGGTCGGCGAGCGTGGCATTCGCCTCTATGGCGGTGCGCGGCGCCACATCGTAGCCGAAGTGGGCGGTGAAAAAGTTACCTTCGTAGGCAGCATTGCCATCCTGGCGATGACCGTCGGTGTTGCGCCGAGCCGCCGTAAATTGGTAGTTGAACTTGCTGAGGCGGCCGGCATGGCGTGCCGAGAGGTGCCGTGTGGCAAAACTGCCCACGCCTCCGGAGAAACTTGTGGCAAAGCCGGGGCGCTCCAGCCCTTGGGTGACGATGTTGATCACCCCGGCAGTGGCATTGGTGCCGTACAGGAAAGAAGCTGGCCCGCGCACTACCTCCACCCGCTCGATGCCGTCGGTGACAAACTCGTCGCCAATTGTGCACCCCATAAGGCCCATAAAGTCCGGCCTGCCATTGCGCAGGATGAGCACGTGCGTATCGGCAGTGCCGCCGAGACCGCGCATGGCTATCTTGCCTGCCGCGCTGCCGGCGACGCCATACCCCATCACGCCCCATTGCGTCAGGTAAAGGCTGGGCACATGAGTCTGCACTAAGTCAAACACCGCCGCACTGGGAGCAAGCGTAGTTTTGGCCCCATCGATGAGCGTGATGCTGGCCGCCACGTCCCGCTGCGCCTCCCGCACCTTGGTGGCCGTCACCACGACCGGGTTGAAGCGGTACCGCACCGAATCCGCCGCTGCCTCCTCCTTGACCTCAGCCCTGCCCTGCGTGCCGATCAGCCCCATAGCGAACCCCAGCAGCAAGAAGCGGTTCAATCTCATCTCTACCTCCTACTGACCGTTCAGCGACCTGTGTTACAAGTATTCTCTTCGTGCTACCTCGGCAGCAAAAAACTCACCTCAGCTCGCGACCGGTGGTAGTGGCCACGAGCTTGCCGTGCTTTACCCCTTTGGTCCCGATGAGCTGGTCGGCTATGGCACGGATAGCGCGCGCCTCGCCGCGCACCGCCAGCACCTCCAAGCAGTTGTCGTGGTCCAGGTGCACGTGCATCGTGGAGATGATCTGCTCGGCGTGGTCGTGTTGCAACTCAGTCAGCCGCTCGGGCAGCTCACCTGAGTGGTGGTCGTAGATGAGGGTAATCGTCCCGACGCGGTCGCCTCTCTCCTCTTGCCACTCGCGCTGCACTAGCGCGTCGCGGATGAGGTCACGGATGGCTTCAGAGCGGTTGTCGTAGCCCATCTCCGCGATCATCTTGTCGAAGCGGGCCAGAAGCTCGCTGTCCAGCGAAATGCCGAATCTCGTGAGCATGTGCGCCAGTCCTCCCTCGTGCTACGTTTTTGCCAAAGATACCACGGCGATGTCAGAAAAGCAAGCGAAATTTGCTGGCAAGGGGAGAAAAATGAGCCTCCGTGCAATTCCTGAGACGACCTCTGCCGAGACGCTTTGGCGTCGCCGACCAAATCGGTCCCTCGCGGCGCACAGCGCAGAGGTCGCCGAAATTCTCCGCCTCGACGAGCCCTGCGGCCCGCGCGAAAAAGAACTGCCCGCATCTTTGGTAGCTGAGCTCGGCGCCGGCGTGCGCTCAAATCCCGAGAGCCTTTGTCAGTGCCTTGGTTGGCCAACTTGCAAGGGATGGCGCGGCCAACAGGAAGAGTGTGAGTGGAGCAGCAAGACCCCCTTGTTGCCTCGCCAGCTCCCTCCAGCCGTGCACCCCAGCAGTAACCGAATGCTCCTGCGCGGCCGTGCCTCGCCCGAAAAAGTTGTCGCATTTTGCGGAAAGGTTGCCATATTGCTCAAACAGAAGGCATACCTTTCCCGAGGGAGGGACACCATGAAGAAATCGCTCCTGTGCGCTGCCGTTCTCGCTGCTGCCCTACTGGCTCCGTCGCTTTACTCCCAAACCGCGCGCCTGCGAACTGCCGCCGTCCTGGAATTGGACACCCGCATGGCGGTCTCGCGTGCCGAAGCAGGAACCCTCACCGACCGTCTCCGTTCCATGCTCGTGCGCACTCGCCGGCTCAGTGTAGTGGAGCGTGGCAAGATGGAGGACCTCTTGCGCGAAGCCGGCTTCCAGCAAACCGGCTGTACCACCACCGAGTGTGCCGTGCAGGTCGGCAGAATTCTCAACGCAGAGTTCATGATCAGCGGTTCCGTGGGCAGGATCGGTCGCGTGTACACCATCGACATCAACGTAATCGACGTCGAGAGTGCGAGCATCGTCAATTCCATCTCCGAGGACTATCGCGGCGAGATCGAAGGCCTGCTGGATCTGATGCGCCCCATCGCTGATCAGCTGGCCGATTTCATGGAGAAACATCGTCCCGTGCTCCCCGAGGTAGGGACACTCAAGGTGCTGACCCTGCCCGTGCCGGCAGAGGTCTTCCTGGACGGAAATCCGGTAGGGGAATCTCCTGTTCAGATCGATACCCTAACGCCCGGCGAGCATGTCGTCAGGGTTTCGGTAAGGGAGTAGGCACCTGCCGAGGAGCACGTCACTGTGCGCAACGGAGAAGTCAGCGAATGCAGCATCCGGCTAGAAAAACTGGCAACGGTGCGTATCTTGTCCATCCCGGCGGACGCATCGCTGTTCATAAATGGCCGTCCGGTGGGAAAAAGTCCTTGGGCGCAGGAGTATGTGGCGGGCACCCGATTAGCCATACGAATCACCAAAGATGAGCATGTTGACTGGACAGAGGAAGTTGTGCTCTCGGGCGACACCACCATTTCCGCCAAGTTGGCCCTCGCCGGGGGCACGCTAAGCATCACCACTACGCCTGCCGGGGCGAAGGTATACTTGGACGGCCAGGGGATCGGCATATCCCCGGTGCGACAAGAGCAAGTGGCCGCAGGTGAGCATGTCCTGCACATCGAAGCCCACGGATACGTGCCAATTGAGGACAAGGTGGCCGTCGAGATGGGAAGAGTAGCCGAGCGCGACTACACGCTGACCAGGCTCTGTTTGCTGGAGATAGAGTCTACCCGCCCGGCGCTAAACTCTTTATCAACGGTCAGGTCGCAGGTCAGACACCGTTCCGCTTTCAGGCACCGGCGGGAACGGAACTCCAGTTGGAGCTGACCATGGACAAGCACCGCCCCTGGCGGCGTATGTTCACCTTAGTCACCGACATGCACGTCACTGCTGAACTGAGGGGTAAGAAGAAGACCCGGCTCTGGCTGGGCGGCGCCGCCGCCGTGGCCGCCGGCGGCGCGGTCACCTATGTCCTATGGCAACGAGACCACGAAGAAAAGGATACGGGGTTTCCCCGGCCACCGGGCAGACCGTAATGGGTGAGCGACAACAGACTCCTTCATGCGGTCCTAGGCGGGTTTTTGGTTTTTCAAAACTGGCGGTGCTCTTCACCGCATGACAGCTGTGGGAATGTGATTGCGACCCGCGTCTTAGCCCTTGGCATCAAGCTAAGCGCGTGAATGGGGAGAGGCTGTCATTCTGAGGAGCGAAGCGACGAAGAACCCTTTCGAGAAACGCACATATCTTCGATAAGTCAGGGGGTTCTTCGCTCTCCCTCTGCCTCTCGGCGGACGAAGAATCTCTGGATTGAGCGAAAGCAGGCACGCCCATTGACGGCATTAGTCGTCTCTGCCAGTCGGCGGAACCTGGCAAGGACATACTTACTACCACGTTACTTTGGAAAAGACATACTGGATCTTAAGAACGGAGGAACCTTACCATGAAATCGAAACTCATCGTTGGTTTCATCATGCTTCTCGTTCCGGCACTGGCTTTTTCGCAGCAGGGTCTCAGCGAGGGGCGAAATAGAGAAAGCGGTAGCGCAGCTCCGGCAGTTGCCGCCGAATGCCCCGGACGCCGAGCGACGGGTGCGGCAGATTCTGGCGGAATCCGGCTTTGATGCCCTCTCGCCGGTGGAGGTGACGCGCCTCTCCCGCTTGCTGCAGCGGCGCATCCCTGACGACATGCTGCGCCGGTTATTGCAGCGAATGACCCTGGGGGACCGGTATGACCGCCGGCAGTTGGGGAAGTTACCACGACCATCCCTTCCCATTAGCACCGCCAATGACCAGCCGCTCACTGCGGCGCAACAGGCGGTCATTGCCCAGGTGCTGGAAGATTTTCAGGTCAATGAAAATGTTGGGGGATGTGTGCAATATGAACCCGCCATCGCCGTTGACGCTAACGGCAATTTTGTGGTGGTGTGGCAGGATGAGCGGAATGGAAATGATGACGTTTATACCCAGCGCTACAATAGCAGCGGCGCCACGCAGGGGGCGAATTTTCGGGTCAATGATGAGGGCGGCAGCAGTGAGCAACGGTATCCCGCCATTGCTGCCGACGGCAGCGGCCATGTTGTGGTGGTGTGGATGGATGAGCGGAATGGGGATGCCGACATTTATGCTCAGCTTTTCGATAGCCAGGGACAGAAAATCGGCGCAAACTATCGGGTGAACAACGATACGGGTACGAAACTCCAACGTGATCCCGATGTCAAATTGGTGAACGGTCATATCTATACCACCCGGCAGGATGACCGCATCGAAGGCCAGGGGTGGGATATCTTTGCCCGGGTAGATGACTTTGTGCCGGCAGCGCCCGGCTTGAGCTCCCCGCAGAATAACAGTACCCTCACCACGAACCCACCGGCACTCACCTTCACGGTTCCAGCCGACGCCCATAACGATGTGCTGCACTTTAGAGTGGAAATCTCCCGCACCAGCGGTTTCACCAGCCCCATTACCGGCAGCTCGTTCGAGAGCAAAAACAACACCAGCGGCTTCAGTCCGACACCGCCGTTGCCCTCGGGCACGGGAACCTGCACGTTTACCGTGCCCGCGGCGCTGGGGATCGGAGACTATTGGTGGCGAGTGAGCGCCTGGGATGGTCGGGCCTATGGGAGTAGCTCCACCTCATGGAAATTCACCATTGTTGCCTCGCCCACGGCAACAACGGCGGCGGCGAGCAATGTCACGGCCAACTCGGCCAAGTTCAACGGCACGGTCAACCCCAATGGGCTCAGCACCACGGTCAAGTTTCAATACGGCACCAGCACCAGCTATGGCAGTGAGATCGCTGCACCGCCCAGCTCGGTGAGCGGCACCAGTTCCACATCCGTGTCCGCCCAACTATCCGGGCTTTCGCCAAATACCACCTATCACTATCGGGTGGTGGCGACCGACAGCTTGGGGACCACCTATGGGGAGGATGAAAGCTTTAGAACGTCCTTCCTCTACCCCTCCAGCTTCACACTCGGGCACGCCGTCAACTTTCCCTCTCATGCCCGCGGGTCGGACTATCAGCCTACCGATTACCGTATCCTCGGGCTTCCAGGGGCAAGCAATGCCAAACTAAGCACCCTGATGCCAGGCGTGCAGGAAAAGGACTGGCAAGCCTACTGGGATAACGGCGCCGCCAGCGACTATTTCGTACCCTTTGATGGCAGCGATGTGTTCATCTTCTCGGTGGGCAGGGCCTTTTGGCTGATCCACAAAGGCCCCTGGACGGTGAATACCACCGTCGCCTCGCCCCCCCTGAACGCCTCGAACCAGGCCGAAGTCCCCTTGCACGCTGGCTGGAACCTCATCACCAACCCGTTCACCCAGTCCATTGCCTGGTCCGCGGTTCAGGCGGCCAACGCCGTCAGCCAACCCATCTGGGCGTTCAATGGCACCTTCACCATAACGTCACAGTTCTCTCCTTATGAAGGGTACTACTTTGACAACACCGCTGCCCAGTTGACGCTCCTCAAAGTTCCCTACCCTGGTGCGCTCCCCAGATCCGCGGTCACCCAGGAGTCAGGCGCCGGCGGTTGGCAGGTCCAGGTGGTGCTCACCACAGGCGCCTGCACCGACAGCGCCGCGTGGTTCGGAGTCTCTGACCAGGCCAGTAGCGGGTTGGACGCATTGGACTTTCGCAAGCCGCGCGCCATTGGCCCTGTGCCTTTGCTGTGCTTCCGCCACCCGGAGTGGGATGAGCAGTACCCGATTTCCGCATCCGACATTCGTCCCCCTGTGGAGAGCCTCGAGAAATGGCAGCTTGAGGTGGCAACACCGGTGCACCAATCCTCAGAGCTCACCTTCCTCGGCCTTGAGCAGGTCCCAAGCGATCTCGCAATTTGGCTCGTGGACGAGCGCTTCGGTTTTCGCGTAGACCTCCGCCAGAGGCCTGGCTACTCCTTCACCCCCACCGCGCAAACATCAAAGTTCACGATTTTGGTGGGGCAGCAGGGGGCCATAGAGGGGGAACTGACCTCACCGGTCCCCACGGCGCTGTACCTTGGCAGCAATTTCCCGAACCCCTTCAACGCGACCACGACTATTCCTGTGGCTATTCCTGCCAAGACCCAGGTGAGTCTCAGGCTGTACAACGCCCGAGGGGAAATGGTGCGAACCGCGTTCGCGGGTAGCTTGGAGCCAGGTACCTACCAGTTCCACCTTGACGGGAAAGACGAGGCCGGGTACCCGCTTCACTCCGGCGTGTACCTTTACCGCCTGGTGGCCGGAACTCACGGCACGCTGACGCGGAAGATGATATTGATTCGCTGACAGGGCAGGTTTCTTTGGCCCTGGAAGGAACAGCGGCTCGGCACTGACTCAGCGCCCCAGGGACGTAGCCAGCGCCGTGAACATCTTTGCCACCGCCCCACAGTCAGATAGGTCGGCAAGCAGGAAGTCCGGGTGGGCTTCGGCCAGTTCGGCCATGGTGTTGCCGCCGGTGGCCACCGCTACCGTCACCGCCCCGTGGGGACGCGCACACTCGATGTCGCGGATGGTGTCGCCAACAACCACCACATCCCGAGGCGCAATGGCGATGCCGGTCAGTTGCCGCATCCGGGCCAAGGCAAAGGGCAAGAGCCGGTCGCGCTCTTCGGCATCATCGGCAAAGGCGCCCAGCCGAAAGTAGCCGTCAATCCCGCAGTGGGCGAGCTTGGCGTGGGCGCCTTCCTTCCAGTTTCCGGTGAGCAGACCAAGGGTCACAAAGCCGAGCCCTTGCAGCGCATCCAGCACTGCCGGAATTCCTGGCAGCAGGCGCTTTGCTGCAGAAGGAACCGCCAGCTCTGGGCCGATGAGCTCCAGGTAGCGCCTGCGGAAGGCCTCCACCAGGTCTGCATCCCACGGCAGACCTTGTTTGGCCAACGCCTCGCGCACAATCTCCGGATCGGTGCGGCCGGCCATCTGTACGTCGGCAAAGCCGTTCTCGCACCCGAACACGTCGCGGAAGGCGGCGATCATGGCACGCTTGCCCGCCCCGCCGGAGTGGAGCAGGGTGCCGTCGATGTCGAACAACGCCAAGAGGTGCCGTGTCTTCATGCTCCTCACTCCTCTAAAGACACGACCTGGCCCCTTTCGGCTGCATCCAGAGCCGCCAGAATGAGCTGCAGGTCGCGATAGGTCTGCGCAGGCGAGGCTAAGGGCACTTCGCCTTCAGTGAGGGCGCGATAGAACGCGATCCACTGGTTCCGGTAGCCGCCGTCGAACCCTTCCCAGCGCAGGTGCTGCCGCTTGCGCTTGCCTGCCGGCTGCAGCCAGAGCTGGCCATGGCCAATCTCCAGGGTGCCTTTGGTCCCGAACACGACCGTTTTCACCCACCAGCGCTCGCTGCTTGCTGCCGTGTACGACGCCGCATAGTGGCCGATGGCTCCGGATCTAAACAGAAGGTTGATGCACACGTTGTCCACGCCGCCAAAGTGCGGGCTTTGCCGTCGGGCAAAGGCGTGCACGCGCGCCACCTCGCCGGCGAGCAGCCGCAGTTGCGCCATGTGGTGCACCCCCGCATCGGTCACAAAGCCGCCGCGGTGGGCCGGCGCAATGCGCCAGCCGGTGGCGCCAGAACCAGAGTCTGGGTCAATCCTCACCGTGACGTCCATGCGGATCTGGAAGACTTCGCCGAGCTCGCCGCCCTCGATCAGCTCCTTGGCACGCAAGATGTCCTCGCGGTAGTAGAACTGCTCGGCGATCTGCCCCACCACGCCGTATTCGGCCGAGAGGTGCATCATCTTGCGTCCCTGGGCGAGGTCGACGGCAACCGGCTTTTCGCACATCACGTGCTTGCCTGCCTTGGCGCACTCCAGGCTGACCGGATAGTTGAGGGCAATGGGCACCGCCACCAGCACGGCCTCGACATCTGCCTCTGCAAGCATCTGGCCATAATCCAGGTAGTAGCGGCTCAGTCCCACCAGCCGCGCGAACTCTGCTGCCTTCTCCTCCCCCCGATTACACACGGCAGTCACCCGAAACAGGTCCGGGAGCTCTTTGAGCACCGGCCAGTGCAGGTTGCGCGCGGCCAGCCCGGTACCGATGATGCCCAACTTGATGGGCGGTCGACTTACCTTCGTTTGGGCAAGAGGAGAACTCATGGCATAGCCCTAAAGTTGCAGCGCTTTGTCGGCCGCATCACGGATGGTGCGCAGCCGCTTCTCCCGGTCCCGCACAAAGCGCTCGATGCCTCTGAGCAGCCATTCCGGCGAGATGTGCGCCTCTTCGCAGATTTCGTCCACCGTACCGCCGGTGCGCCAGCGATTGTCCCAGTCGGCGGACATGGCATAGTCGATGGCCACGCGATGGGCGATCCAGTCGTACATGCCCCGCCGCGCCGCATTGGTGATCACCGTGGAGTCCAGCCACTCTGCCGGGGAGACCACCGACTCCCGGTAGGAGGCCGGTTGCAGGCGGAAGAGCTCAGGACTGATGGCCGCGACAATCTTCACGTTCAGCTTCTCCCGCGCCAGCTCCGGCAGAATCTTGATCATGTTGGAAGTGGTACTGGTCCCCTGGACGAAGATGGTTCCGCCAACCTTTTGCCCAGGCACGTAGTCGCGAAGGACGTAAGCCCCTTTGGCCGCTTCGAAGAACGAGGGGAGGCCCAATGCCTCACGGTCCGGTATTTCGATGGGCGGGCGCGTGAGGTGCAAGGCAATGATGTGCGCGTCGGTGGCAAGAGCTGCTCCTATCACCACCGGCACTTCATTGTGCTCCCAAGGACAGACGTTGACCACTTGCCCCTCTGGGAAGAGCTGCGTCACTCCGGGCGCAAAGATACCAAAGTGGGTGCGGGAATCATCAGCCGTCTCCGGGCCAGAATGGCCAACCACCCAGAGCACCTTGCCGATTTTGATGTCGCAGTCCTGCGCCAGCTGGCTGAGCAGGCGCAGAGGGCCGTACTTGAGGTAGACAAACGACCCATAGGTCGAGCAGGCGCCGTAAAAGCCGTTGAATTCGGCAAAGGGGTCGCGGGCGAGGTTGACGCATGCCAGTCCGGCGCAGATTCCTGCGTTGGCAAATTCCGTGATGGCCTGGGGCAGCAGTGCACCAGTCAGGTTTGTGTCGCGGTTGTAGACGCCAAAGCCAGGGAAATCGCCCCACTTTTTGGCAAAACCCGCGATGTTGGTCGACTCGGCCAGGTCAGCGGACATGGCGATGAACAGCGGTCTGCCGTACTTCTGGTGCGCGTAGGCGTTGACCCAGGCACCAAATTTAGCTAGAGCCGCGCGATTGGGAAGCTTCTCGCCCGGCTTGGCAAAAAGCTCCGCCGGGTAGCGGCGGTAGTCGGTGATCACCGGATCGGCAGTCGGGTTCTGCTCGAAGGAAAATCGCAGCGAGGGCTTGTCCTCGGGGATGGCATCACCCAGCTCGACCAGTCTGTCGGCCACATAGTCGACCAGGTCGGGATCTTGGTCGTACACCTCCATGACGTGGCGCAGGTTACGGCGCGTCTGCTCCCGTCGTTCTTCCTCGGTGGCCGGCGCCGGGCTGCCGTAGCCATCGAAGGTAATGGCATAGCGCTCCATGAACTCTTTTCGCCACTCCCAGAAAACAGGGCTATTCATGGGCGTGTGCGGCATGCCATGGGACTTGTTGTCAAAGATCCCATAACCACGTCCCTTGCGCGTCTTGAACCAGGCGGCGTTGGGCAGCTTGTGCGGGTTGTCGCCGTACACAAGGTCCCAAATCGTCTTGGCCACAGGGCCCCACTCCATGCCCTGCTCAGTGCCCATCACCCGCCAGCCGTGGGCTGCAAACCACTCCTGCGGAGAACCATGCACGATGGAACTAATGCGATGGTCGTCGATGCCAAAGTCGTTCCAGTCGATGAGGTAGAAGAGATTGTTGAGCCCCAGACCGTAGGCGTTGTTTTGCGTTTCGTGGGCTGCTCCCGGCGTGAGGCCGCCGTCGCCCTCCATGGCGAACACGCGCACGTCCTCGGCCCCGGCCAGCTTGAGGGCCAGTGCCTGGCCGGCGGCCACAGGGGAGCCGTGCGCAGAGGGTCCAGTGTTGAACTTGAAAAAGAGCGTCTTGCCGGCCATTTCTGCGTGACCAGGTAGTCCGCCACGCCGGCGGAGCGTGAGCAGGTCTTCGGAAAAGACCGCCCGCTTTTGGGCATCCGGAATCAGGTAGCGTCTGTCTTTGGTGCGTTCATACTTGCGCCGCAAGGCCTCATTGAGGACCGCCAACGCAGCGTACACCAGCGGATTGGTGTGACCACCCACCAGGATGAAACGGTCGGCAAAGCGCTTCTCCGGATGGCGGGGATCCCAGCGCATGACGCCACTCAGCGCGGTGACCACGAAGGCATGCACCTTGGAGCGCGAGCCCCCGGGGTGGCCACTCTGCCGCAGATTGAGCATAAAATCAATGCACTGATCGACCATGTCCTTTATCTTTTCCCAATGGGCAAACTCCGCTTGCAGCTGTTCGTAAGTCTTCACCGTGCCCGCCTGACCCATGATGCTCTCCTCGCCTGAGTAAATGCCTCTCCTTCCACACCAGTCCTAACGCGCCATTCAAATCTATAAAACCGCGCGAAAAAACCAAAAGGTTTTCAAAGTCACTGGGTCGGTGCCCCTTGGCCGAAGCGTCGCTGTCGGCTCGGTACAGCATTCATTTCAACATCTCCCCTACGGGCAGCACCGTCCAGGCGTGTACATCTTTGCCGTGCAGGGTTGCCGGCTGCCAGCGTAGGAGTTTCAGCGCCCGGAGCCAGCGCCTGCGCATCTCCTGGTTCACCGGCGGCGTAATGCGCACCTCCTCCGCCTGCCCCTTCTCGTTCACCAAAACCGTCACCGTCGTCTTGACAAACGTAGCCAGCTCCTCAGCCGTGAAAACCCGCTCCAAGGCGGCCATGAGAGCCTCCCCGCCTTTGTTCAGTTGCGGCGGGGTGTCGTAGGGCATCACTTCCGGCCGCGGAAAACCGGAGCTGACGGGTACGCGCTTGTCCTCCCCATAGTCGAGGTCGCTGAGCTGCAGGCTCTGCGCGAACAGCTGGCGCATGAGAACATAGCCAGGGTCCTCGACCAGTTTGATGGTGCCGCCGGTGGGTTTCTGCTGACCGCGCAGCCGCAGGTAGTGGTCCACCGCCTTGCGGCAGCTGTTCTGGTCAACTTCCATTAGCTCGCCCTTTGCGGCAAGTATGAAAATCATGCCCGGCTTTCCCAGCGCTGCCAGCGAGCCAAGCTCCTCCCCTTCGCTCTGCAGACCCACCCGCCTGGCCACCAGGACCATTTCGCCTGGTGCACACAGCACCTGCATGGCCGGAACCAGGTCCTGGCCTAAGAAATCCGCCGCCAAGGAGACAACGACCATGCCCTCTACTGAAGACGAGGTCCCCCCGAGCCACCAGACGCGGAACTCCCCAGACTCCCCGGCATCAAAGAAGGGCGGCTGGGCGCCGCTGACCTCTGCGCTGTTCACTTCCACTACGGTCTCCAGATCAAGGAGGTCGACGCTCTCTAAGCGAAACAGCTCCTTGAGCCAGGCGGCTACCTCTAGCCGCTGGCCTTCGTCCTGGCGCACCACCATGATGGTCGGCTCGTTGGCCATGCCCGGGAAGGCCGATTCCGCCAAACCTTCGTAGCCGGCCAGCACCCACACCTGAAAAAACGTCACGCGCGCAACTGAACCGCCGCGTATCGTGCCAAGCAAGCTCAGAAATGTCGTGCCCACACAAGCTATGCGCAGCCAACGTGTCATATGCGTCTCTCCTCACCTACCCCACCCCATTTCCAGCGGTTCACGGACTGTTGCGTATTCTTTTCCACCGCTGCTGAGCGAGCCACACCCGTCAGGACGACGGGGCAAGTGGCATCTCGTAGACCCGATACCGCCTTACCAATCGCAGGCCAAGCTTGAGGATGGCGTCTTTCATTGCATAGTTGTCTTCCAGCACATAGTTGGCCTCTAGGCGTGCGCCGCCCGGCTGCAGCGCCTCGTACGTCTTCACGTACAGCAGAGTGTCGATCCCCCGGCGGTGGAATTCTGGCACTATGCCCAGCGCCCACATGCGGTAGCTGTTCACCTTCTTGAGCCCAAAGAGCAGCCTA
Source organism: candidate division KSB1 bacterium (assembly GCA_024655945.1). NCBI lineage: Bacteria > Pseudomonadati > Candidatus Zhuqueibacterota bacterium. The sequence goes on along the minus strand of JANLFK010000004.1, from coordinate 155,048 downwards.
AAGATGCCGAACGGGAAGAGTCGCCCGTTGAGGCCACGCAGCAGCTCGTTCACGTCCGGGAAGGCAATGGAAAACCCGATGGGCTGCCCGGCGGATTCCGCAATAAAGACCACCGTCGGATCTAAGATGAGTTTGAGGCTGCGCGCCATCTCGGCTGCCTCTGCGTCAGTCACAGGAGCATAGCCCCAGTTATGCGCAAGAGAGCGATTGGCAAGGTCGACGATGACCCTCACTTCGCTGTCCAGACGTTTCACATCTATTGTCCGCACTCGCACCTGATGGCGCTCCTGGATGCGCTGCAGGTGGCGCACAAAGCGCTCCGGCAGCACATACCCGCGCGCGGCATCGCCCCGATATACCTCCAGGTCCTTCGCCTTGCGCAAGCCGAACGCCTCCATCTGGCGGTTGTAGAACGGCGGATTGTACGGCGACATGACCGTGGGCGGGTAGTCGAACCCTTCGACGACAAAGCCCCAGTTCTGCGACTCGAAGCTGATGGGCCCGCGCATGGCAGTCATGCCCCGCGCCTGCAGCCACTGCCGCGCCGCGCCCAGCAGGGCAGTGGCGACCTCATCGTCATCAACGCACTCGTAGGAGCCGAAGAAGCCGATGGAGCCGCCCCAGTAAGCGTTGGCGTGGCGATCCACAAAGGCGGCGATGCGCCCCACGGGCTGGCCGCCGTCCCAGGCTAAGAAGAGCGCATAATCGCAATGCAGCAGCAGCGGGTTAGTCGCCGGACGGAGCTGCTTCCGCTGTTCGCTGCGCAATGGTGGCACCCAATAGGGGTGCCCCTTGTACAAGCGATAGGGCAGAGCCACGAAAGCCCTCTCCTCCCGCCGTGAGCGAACCTCCCTGATCTCCATGTAGCCTCCCGAGTAAGGAGTCAATGGGGCGTGCGTCTACCGTGCTGTGCTGCGCGCAAAGATTCACCCGCCTTGCGCGGCACGGCTCGCGCATGCACCCCCTCGCGCGCCAATGCGGCGTGCACCAGCTACCCTTTGCCAAGGCCTGACCCGCCAGGGCATCCACGGGGGCTTAGGTGACCCTGGGGGCGCGCCGGTGAACTCACGGCCGAGTTCACGCCGCATGGCCCGAAGAACCCACCAGCTACTTGCCCATCACTGCCAGTGCCCGGTTGATGTCCGACACATCCAGGATCACCACGCCGCGCTCTTGTCCCGGGCTCATAGTGCCGTAGCAGTACTCAATGTTGATCCCGGCTCCGCCCAAGGCGAGGGTAAGCATTGCCAGGGCGCCGGGCTGGTTCTCTAACTCGGCGGCCAATACCTCCCGCTCCTCAACCTCGTAGCCCAGGGCGCTGAGGGTCTTCAAGGCCTTGTTGGTGTTGGAGACCCACAGCTTGGCCACGTCGCCGAACACGCCGATGGCCTCAATGTTGATTTTGTGCCGCGCGAGCTCCTGGCACAGCTGCCCAATGGCCCCAGGCCGGTTCTCCACGACTGCGAATACTTCCTTGATCTTCTGCATGGGCCCCTCCGCATTGCCATAACTTGCCCCCTTTCACTCCTGTTAAGTTTCTGCCCCTAGTCGGGCAGCGCAGGGTGCCGCAGATGAAAGTCAGTGGCGTCCTGATATGCCTTGGCCACCCTTAACAAATCCGCCTCGCCGAACAATTTGCCCACGAACGTGATGCTGGTCGGTGTACCTTTCTCGGTGAAGCCGTTTGGCACCACCACGCAAGGATGGCCAGTGAGATTGGTGAGCAGAAGGTTATTGCCGCCAAAGGTTGGCACCACGTAGACGTCGACCTGAGCCATGACCTTCGCCATCTCCTGCATAAGCAGGGTGCGCACGCGATTGGCCTGAATGTATTCCACCGCAGGGATGAGTCGCGAATGCCTGAACACGTTTGGCCAGGCGTTCTTGACCTGGCGCACCATCAGGTCGTCGCGGTTGCTGCGCGTCAATTCGTCGAAGGCAGCCGCCGCCTCCGCGTTGAGGATGAACTGCAAGGCCTCCACGGGCAGATCCGGCAGCGCAACCGGCACCAGGTCGACGCCGAGAGACCGGAGGGTGTCCAAGACCGCGGCGTCGCGCAGAGCGGCTTCCTGGTCGCGGCGCGGGTCCTCGAAGGCGCTCTGCACAAAACCCACGCGGATCTTGCGCAGGTCAGCGCGGGCATCCCACGCAAAAGGAACGTCCACCACGGTCAGGTCCTTGCCGTCCGGTCCGTAGATGGCTTGGAACACCAAGGCGCAATCTTCCACAGACCGGCAGATGGGACCAAGTTTGTCCATGCTCCAGCTCAGCGCCATGGCGCCGAAGCGGCTCACTCTGCCAAAGGTGGGGCGAAGACCGGTGACCCCGCAGCGCGTACAGGGCGACACGATGGAGCCGTAGGTCTCGCTGCCAATGGAAAAGGCCACCAGCCCAGCGGCAGTGGCTGATGCCGGAGCTGCAGAGGAGCCACTGGAGCCCTGTTCCAGGTTCCATGGGTTGCGCGTCTGGCCGCCGAACCAGACGTCGCCCCAGGCGAGCTCCCCCAAGCTGAGCTTGGCGACCAGAACAGCCCCGGCCTGATCCAAACGCTGCACCACAGTGGCATCATAGTCGAGCATTTGGTCTTTGAACGGCACGCTGCCCCAGGTGGTCCTGTAGCCGCGCGTGGCCAACAGGTCTTTTGCACCCCAGGGCAGCCCGTGCAAGGGGCCACGGCGCTTGCCTGTGGCCAGCTCCTCGTCCGCCCGCCTCGCCCGCTCCAAGGCGCGCTCCTCGGTGAGCGTGACCGCACATTTCAGATGGGGGTCATAGCGGCGCAGTCGGTCCAAATACATTTGGGTGAGCTCGCGCGAGCTCACCTTGCGGGTACGCAGCAACTCGCCCAGGTAGGTCACCGGCCAAAAGGCTACGTCTTCCAAACGAGAAGGCAGCGGCGGAAGTTGCACACGACTGCGTCGGCTCTTGGCCTTCTTGGTCGCGATGGTCACGCCCGCAGGAATTGGGTTGAACTGCAACGCCGGAGGTACGCTGTTGTCCAAGGGGATGGCGCGCAGTTTTTCGAAAGCAGCCAGGTTCTCGTTGACGCCGTCCATGAGCAGATCGCGCTCTGGCTCGGTAAACTCCAGTCCAGCGACCGCTTCGGCCCCCTTCACCATCTCCTTCTCCACCCGCTGTCTACGCGCTTCCTGCAACCGCGCCCAGGCGCTCCCGAAAAAGAATCCGAGCAAGGCGCCGAGCGTCGAGAATCCCACAAACACCCGCCTGCTTATGCCCGCCGCGGAAGCGTCGATCTTCGAGGCCATCTTCCCCATCGCATTCCTCCTGAGAACTTGCTCCGCTCTCTGCTGAGCTTGTCGGTGCCTACCCTTTCAGCCCCGTGAGCGTGATACCCCTCACGAAGTAGCGCTGCGCCACGAAAAAGATGACGACGATCGGCAACATCACGCACACGGCCGCGGCCATTTGGTAGGGCCATTTGGTGACGTGCATGTTGTGGAAAAAGGCAATCCCGACCTCCACCGGCCGCATGTCCATCTGCGTGGTGACGATCAACGACCAGAGAAAGTCGCGCCACACGGCCATAAACGAGAAGATGCCCAGAGTGGCCAGCGCCGGTTTGGACAGCGGCAGGGCGATGCGCCAGTAGATGTGAAAGGTCGAAGCGCCATCGATGCGCGCCGCATCCTCCAGATCCCTGGGCAGCGTCAAGAAGAACTGGCGCAGCAGAAATATGCCCCACACACTGCTGGCAAAGTAGAGAATGAGTCCCTGGTAGGTGTTCACCCAGCCAAAGGCATCGACGATGAGAAAAGCGGGAATGATCGTCACGATCACCGGGATCATCATCGTGGCGATGTACAGGCCAAAGAGGCGATCCCGTCCTCGGAAGTGCAGCCGCGCAAAGGCAAATGCCGCCATGGAACACACCAGCAGCTGCAGGGCCACCGCGCCGACGCTCATGATCACGGAATTCAAGAAGAACCGCCCGAACGGGAGCAGCGTCAGCGCCTCGCGGTAGTTGGACCAGAGAAACTTGCTCGGCCACAGCTTGGGCGGATACTGGCTCACTTCCAGCTCGTTCATGAAGGAGGTCATCACCATCCAGATGAAGGGAACGAGCATGGACAGGGCCAAGGCCAGGAGCGCCGCGTAGATGAGCACGCGCCCCACCACCCTTCCCACCCCTTTCGCACGTGTCACTTTCATATGGCTCTCTGCGATGTCGCCTCTCTTTCGGATCTCTCAGCACACGCCGCGCGCGACGCTTGCGCGGCCGGCCAGCCGGACCATCAGCTATACTCCACCCGCCTGCCGATGAGGCGGAACTGCACGAGCGTGATGACCAAGATGATGGAAAACAGCACCCAGGCCATCGCCGAGGCTCTGCCCATGCGCAGGTATTCCCAGGCATTTTGGTAGATGTGATAGACCACGACGTCGGTGGTGCGCGCCGGGCCGCCCTGGGTCATCACCCACACGGAGGTGAAGACCTGAAAGGAGCCGATGATGGCCGTCACGAGGATGAAGAACGTGGTTGGTTTAAGCAGAGGCAGGGTCACACGGCGGAAGCGCTGCCAGGGGTTAGCCCCGTCGATGATTGCCGCCTCGTAGAGAAAATCGGGTATCCCTTGCAGGCCAGCCAGAAAAATCACCATCTGGTAGCCGATCTGCATCCAGACGGTCATCACCATGAGGGACACCAGGGCAGTGCTCGGGCTACTCAGGCCGCTCCAGCTACCGAGCCCCAGCAGCCGCAGCAGGTAGTTTATGAGTCCAAATTGCGGCTCATAAAGCCACTGCCACACCATGGCGATGGCCACAAAAGAGGACACGCTCGGCAAGAAGTAAAGAGTCCGCAGCAGGTTCACCCCTTTGATGCGCTGGTTCATCATCATCGCCACCGCCAAGGAGATGGTCATCGCCACTGGCACCTGCAAGGTGTACAGCGCCGTATTCTTCAACGCGTTCAGGAACAGCCGGTCGGTGAAGATCGACCTGTAGTTGTCCAGGCCCACGAAAGGCTTGTTGGGCATGATCACGTCCCAGCGGTGCACGCTCAGGTAAAGGGAGAAGAGCAGCGGGGCCAGCACGAACACCAGCAGATGCGCAAACGAGGGCAGCAAGAAGCCATAACCCTCTGCGGTCACGCGCCGTTCCCTGTGGCGGGTCAGGGCAAGATTGGCCAAAGCAGCTCCAAGGGAGACGAGCCCCACGATGAACAAGAAGCGCAACACGAACCCGCGCTCGGATCCTGGGGTAGCGGCCACCACCGGCGTCTCGCGCGCCTCGGCGAATTCCTTGTCGATCTTCCGCGCCGCGTCGGTGAACATCGCGTGCAGGTCCCAACCGCGATAGAGCACCAGGTCCACGGCGTCCTTGACCAGCTCCTCCACCCGGCGGAACTGCTCTAGGACCGTTCCCCACGGTTGGCGGCAGTAAGGCACCTCGTCCAGGAAGACTTGTTCCAAGCCGAAGGGGTCGAGCTCCGCCTGTTTCCGGGCGACTTCGACGATGGCCGGGATGGCGATCAGCGACTCGATGCGCTGCATGCCGGCCCACTTGCCGCCCAAAAAGGCCGCCAACTCCATGGCGAGCTCCGGATGCGGCGTCCCCTTCGGCACGCACCACCCTGCTTCGTACATGACCGTGACGTGTGCGCCGTTGGCAGGTGTGGGCAGCGGCGCCACGCCCACTTCTAACTCGCCGCGCCTCATGTACTCCTGGATGGTGGTCAGCAGCCAGTGCCCGCTCACGACCATGCCGATCCGTCCGGTGAAGAAGAGCCGGGTGATGCCGCCACTCTCGGCTGCCGCGTACTGCGCGTGCGGGGCAACCTGATGTTTCACCCGCAGGTCGATAAGGAACTGTACTGCCTCCTCGGTGGCCGGCGAGTTTAAGTATCCGGTAGCTTTGCTGCCATCTGGGCTGAGAATGTCGCCGTGGTTCATCCAGACAAATGGCTGCCAGTAGAAGAGGTAGGTGGAAAATGCTGTGCCAAACTGGTCAATCCGACCGTCGCCATCCACGTCCTTGGTGAGCTGCTTGGCCAGCCGCAAGTAGTCCTCCCACGTCCAGCCCCGCTGTGGATACGGCAAACCAGCCTCGTCGAACATGCGGCGATTGTAGTACATCGCGATAGGATTAAAGTCCTTGGGGAAGGCGTACAGCGCGCTGTCGCGCATGCCGATGTTGAGCACGTTGGAAAAGTACATCGACAGGTCGATGCCCTTGGCCCGGGCAAAGGGCATGAGGTCCAAGAGCAGTCCGCGATTGATGAACGTGGGCATGATGACCGAGTCGAGAAGGAACACATCGGGTGGCGAGCCAGCGGCGATGGCCGACAGCACTTTTTCCTTATAGTTGGACGCGGGAATGGATTCGACGCGGACCACCACCCCCGGATGCCGACGAGCAAACTCATCGGCGATGGCCTGCTCGCTTTTCACCTCCTCGGCACCGCCCCAGTTGGCCACCCGCAACACCACCGTCTCCGCCGCCCCTACCTTGCCCCAAAGCGCACCCCACAGCGCCAGGAGATAAGCGAGCATCCGAAAACGAGTCGACCGATTCTCCAGCAAGCGCCGCCTCCTCATGCCAACTCCAGCCTCACTCCACGCCATTTCTGACATGCCATTCCAGACCGTGGCGCGCAAATAGCCGCTCCAATTCGAACTCAACCGGGGCCTCCAGGCCGAGACGGTGCAGGGCTTCCACTTCGCGAAACACCTCTGCCGGCGGCCCGTCCATAACAATCCGTCCGCGATCCATGACGAGCACGCGGTCCATGCCCAAGAGCTCCTCGGGATACTGGCTGATGAGTAGCGTAGAGACCTGCTCCCCATTTGCGGCGGACCCTTGCTCGTGATGCAGACTCTGGATCATGGCCACCATCGCCTCCCGGCCCTGCGGATCAAGCAGCGAAGTGGGTTCATCCAGGACCAGGTACTTGGGGCGCATGGCCATCACCGCTGCCAAGGCTAACCGCTGCTTTTCGCCGCCAGAAAGCAGATGCGGCGGGTGCTGGCGGTAGCCTACCAGGTCGAACCGCTGCAGTGCCTCTTCCACTCGCGCGTGCATCTCCTCGTAAGGGATGCCGAGGTTTTCGAGGCCGAAGGCGATCTCTCGTTCCACCGTGGCCGACACGATCTGGTTGTCCGGATTCTGGAAAACCATTCCCACTTTTTGGCGAATGGCCAAGTGATTGGCAGGGTCTCTGGTGTCCAGGCCATCCACGAGCACCGTGCCGGCCGTGGGCACCAGGAGAGCATTGAGACAGCGGGCCAAGGTGGTCTTGCCCGAACCGTTGGCGCCCATCAGCCCAAGGGATTGGCCAGCGCCGATGACCAACGACACGCCATCTAAGGCCAGACAACTGCCTCCGTCCTGTCCGGGGTAGGAAAGGCTGACCTCGACGACTTCTATCAAGCGGCTCCTCGCAAAGTGGTGCCTCACATTCGTCTCTGCAAATATAACATTTTTGTTGACCCAGTCAACGCTTTTTCTTAAATTGCGGTGGCCGGCTGTGAAGAAGGCCTGGCGCTGCTTCGCACCGAGGAATTGCACATGTCGTTGCTTCCGAAGGCGCCGCTGAGTATCTCTCTGCGCACGAAGCTCATCCTCAGCTTTGTCGTGGTGGTCTTGCTTTCGGGTACGATTGCGGCATGGGTCGGCTTCCGTCTCATCGGCGACGTCGTGGTTCGACAGGCGCAGGACAAGGTGCGCAACGACCTCAACACCGCCCGGGCTTTGTATCGCAACAAGTTGGAACGCATCCGCGACGTGGTGGAGCTCACGTCGATCCGCTACTATGTCCGTGAAGGCATGATTGCCGGCAACATCAAAGCCTTGGGCAGGGAGCTGCAGCGCACCTTGGAAATGGAGTCACTGGACGTACTGAGCGCCACGGATGCGCGGGGCAGGGTCATCTTCCGGGCGCGCAACCCAGCACTGGCCGGTGACAGCCAGACGGAGGACGAGATCGTGCGGCGCGTGCTGCTGACCGGGCAAACGGTCGCTGGCACCACCATCATCCCGCGCGAGGAACTGCTCAAGGAGGGCCAGAACCTTGCCGAACGGGCCCGCCTCACCGTCATCCCCACGCCCATGGCCAAGCCCCGGCCAGCCGGCGAGGAGACCAGCGGCATGATGCTCAAGGCCGCTGCTCCGGTACTCGATGAAGCCGGAAATCTGCTGGGCGTCATCTATGGCGGCGTGCTGCTCAACCGCTACTACGACCTCGTCGACACCATCAAGCAGACCGTCTACCAGGGAGAGGTGTACAAGGGCAAGGAGATCGGTTCGGCCACCATTTTCCAGGGCGACCTGCGGATCGCCACGAACGTCTTGCGCGAGGATGGCACGCGCGCCATCGGCACGCAGGTCTCGGCGGCAGTACATGACCGCGTGCTGGTGCAGGGCCTGCCGTGGATCGAGCGTGCCTTTGTCGTCAGCCACTGGTACATCACCGCCTATGAGCCCATCCGCAACCTTTCTGGCAACATCATCGGCATTTTGTACGTGGGAATGCTGGAGCAAAAGTTCGCCGACCTGCGCCGCGCCACCCTGTTCACTTTCATGGGCATCACGCTGGCAGGAGTGGTGGGCGCCTTGCTCATCAGCATCGTGCTGGCCAACGGCATTCTTAAGCCGCTGCGTCGTCTGGCGGAGGCAACACGGCAGCTGGCCGAGGGCGACCTTAGCCACAAAGTGCACGTGAACTCGCGAGATGAGATCGGCACGCTGGGGCACATGTTCAACTTCATGGCCGCCTCGCTGCTCGACCGCGACGAACAGCTCAAGCAGCGCGCGCAACAGACCATCATGCAATCCGAGCGCTTGGCCACGGTCGGGCAGTTGGCAGCCGGCGTTGCCCACGAGCTCAACAACCCGCTGGGCGGCATCCTTCTCTACGCCAACCTCCTTCTGGAGAAAGCTAAGGACGGTGACCCGATCAAAGAGGACTTGCAGGTCATCGTCCGGGAGACAGAGCGCTGCCGCAAGATCGTGCGCGGCCTGTTAGACTTTTCCAGACAAACCAGGCTGGAGATGACCGTCACCGACCTCAACAAGATTGTTACCACCACCCTCGACTTGGTGGTCACCCAGGCTATCTTCAAAGGGATCACCGTCACTCGCAACCTTGCTCCGTTGTTGCCGAAGGTGATGGTGGACGTTGGGCAGATGCAGCAAGTGCTCATCAACATCATCATGAACGCTGCCGAGGCCATGGCGGGCAGCGGCACGCTCGAGGTAGCCACCTGGGTGACTGAGGAAAACGGTTACGTGGTCACTTCCATCCGGGACACTGGGCCAGGCATCCCCGAGGAGATCCGGAGCAAGATATTTGACCCCTTCTTCACCACCAAACCGCTGGGCAAGGCAACCGGGTTGGGACTCTCCATCGCCTTCGGCATCATCAGGAAGCACAATGGCATCATCAAGGTGGAGAGCGAAGTTGGCAAAGGGACGACCTTTCACATCAAACTGCCGGTGATGGATGCGGCGCATGAGCGAGCAAAGCGGTAGCGTCAACATCTTGGTTGCAGACGACGATGCGAGCATCCGCGAAGGGTGCGAGCGGGTGTTGCGCGGCGAGGGCTATCGGGTGCGCACCGCAGCGGACGGCCTCGAGGCGTTGCGGGCGCTGCAGACAGAACACTTCGACATCGCCCTCTTGGACCTGAAAATGCCGGGGCAAGACGGCATTGAGGTGCTGCGCCAAATCAAGCGCCAGGCCCTTGCCACCGACGTGGTGATGATCACCGGCTATGCCACCGTGGAAACCGCCGTCGAAGCGATGCGCCTCGGCGCCTACGACTACGTCCCGAAGCCCTTCCCGCCCAGCGAAGTGCGCCAGGTGGTCGCCAAGGTCCTGAAGAAGCGGGAGCTGCTCAGCGGCCCGCCAGAGCAAGAGTGGAAGATCGAGTTGGACGGCCGCACCGACATCATTGTCGGCGACAGCCCACGCATGCGGGAGGTCTTTCGGCTCGTCAAAAAGGTCGCTCCCACCGACTCCACGGTGCTCATCTACGGGGAAAGCGGCACCGGCAAAGAGCTCATCGCGCGCGCCATCCACTACAATAGCCACCGCCGCGACAAGCCCTTCCTGACGGTCGATTGCGGCTCATTGGTGGAGACGCTGTTCGAGAGCGAGCTCTTCGGGCACGTCAAGGGAGCGTTCACCGGCGCCATCGAGACAAAACATGGCAGCTTCGAGCTGGCAAACGGCGGCACCTTTCTGTTCGACGAAATCGGCAATATCTCGCTCAGCATGCAGGCCAAGATCCTGCGGGCAATTCAGGAGCGCGAGATCCGCCGCGTGGGCGGTACGACCACCATCAAGGTGGACGTGCGCGTCATCGCCGCCACCAATCGCGACCTCCGCCGCTGCGTGCAGGAAGGGACATTCCGCGAGGACTTGTACTACCGCCTGAGCGTCATCCCCATCTACCTGCCCTCGTTGCGCGAGCGCAAGGAGGACATTCCGCTCTTGGCACGCCATTTCCTGCAGAAGTACAACCAGCGGCGCAAGCGCGACATCCACGACATCTCGCCCGCGGCGATGCAGCTGCTGTGCAACTATCACTGGCCGGGTAACGTGCGCGAGCTGGAAAACGTCATCGAGCGGGCCGTGGTGATCGAAGACAGCGACCAGATCACACCCGACAGTCTCCCTGCGCATCTCCGCGTCGAGGAGAAGGCCCAGCCCGCTGAGCAGTTCCAGATCCGCACCTTGGAGGAGCTGGAGAAAGAACACATTATCCGCACCCTCATTGCCACCGACTGGAATCGCTCCCGCGCCGCGCAACTGCTGGGCATCGACCGCAAGACGCTGTACGAGAAGATCAAGCGCTACCAAATCAAGACCATGTAGTCGCCGCTGCCCACATCGGCTCCCGGTCCAGTCAATTCACCGCGCACCTCAGGGTCCGAGCCATGGCCGCTCGGCTCTCGCACAAGCTCCCCACCATGGACACCTTGCTTCGCCGCCAGGTGGGGAAAAATACCCCACTGCGGAGGATTGCCCCACTTCGGTTCCTGCTGGTTTTATGCGCAAACCAGGCTCAGTTGCAGGCCCGTTGAAGGCCGCGGCGCTCGCCGGCAAGTGAGACTGTGGAGAAACACCCCACTGCGCTGCTGCGCCGGCAGTTCGGAGGTGCCATTGTCCCCCAGAGGTGCCCTTTCCATCCCTTGTTATTCAAGGAGTTGCATGGAGCGCTGGACGTGCCTTCATCGTGCCCACTTCCTGGCACGGGTCTTGTAAAGAGGACGGCGGAATGGAAAGCGAAAGAACACACGAACGGGGCGAGGCCGAAGTAAGGCCCCCCATCCACTGCTTGGCCAACATCCTGGTGGTCGGCGACCAGCAGGACCCGTGCATACGCGAGCTGACGCAGTTTGTTTACGCCCACGGCTATTGCATCGAGGCAGAGGCCGACATTGCCGAGGCCATTCGCCGCGTGCAGGAGCACAAGTTCGAAGTCATCGTGCTGGATGCCAAGGTGGAGGGGATGCGCCCCGAGCGCGCGGTGAGCATCCTGCGCGGACTGGACCCAAAATCGAAAATCATCGTCAAGAGCACGCACAACACCCGAGAGCTTGAGGCAGAGATCCGCAAGGCGCGGGTCTACTATTACCACCTCGAGTGCTTCGGCATAGAAGATTTGAAGGTGGCCGTGCTTTCGGCATTGCAAGGAGCAACGGCCGAACTGCAGGCTGCAACAAAAGAGGTTCACCCCATGGACTCCAAAGCAAGAATCCTCATCGTGGACGACGACCCGGACTTTGTGGAAATCAACAAGACCGTGCTGGAAACACACGGCTTCCAGACGGCAGCCGCCTACACTCCGGAAGAGGCATGGCAGGCACTGGGCACCTGGCAACCCGACCTCATCATGTTGGACGTGATGATGCCCAAAGGCACCGAAGGTTTCCACCTCGCCTATCGCCTGCGCGCTGACCAGCAGTACCGAAAGATCCCCGTGCTGATGGTCACTCAGATCAATCAGATGGCAGAGTTCCGCTTTTCCCCGGAGACCGATGGCGACTTTCTGCCGGTCGAAGATTTTGTGGAGAAGCCGGTCCGCCCCGATGAGCTCGTGCAGCGCATCGAATCGCTCCTTGCCAAGGCGCGCCGCAGCTCATGGGAGAAGGTGGATACCTACAAGGGCATGGGTTTGAAAAAACAGTCATAAGGATGGCGGGAGTCGATGAGAAGCACGCCGCGCATACTGGTCGTTGACGATGAGGAGATCATTCGCCTCGGTTGTCAACGCATTCTAAGCGATGAATACTATGAGGTGCTCACCGCTGGAGACGGCTGTGCCGGGTTGGCGCTGGTGAGAGAGAAATCGCCGGACCTGGTGTTGGTCGACCTGCTCATGCCTGAGATGGGGGGCATGGAGCTCTTGGAGGCCATCCACCAGCACGACAAGAAGATCGTGACCATTGTCATCACCGGCTACGCGACCATCGAATCGGCAGTGGAGGCAGTGAAGAAGGGCGCGTTCGACTACCTCCCCAAGCCGTTCGGCCCGGAGGAACTTCGCGCGGCCATCCTGCGCGGCCTGGAAAGGCGGCGCCTCCTGCTTGAGACCGAGCGCCTGCGCAAAGAACGGGAACGCAACCTGCTGGAGCTTGCGGTGGAGCGGTCGCGCACGGCCACTATCATCCAGTCCATGGGGGAAGGGCTCCTCGTCGTGAACCAAAAGCGGCAGTTGGTGCTTCTCAACCCGGTGGCCCAGAAGATGCTGCGCTTGCACGACGCCCAAGCGCTGGGCAAGCCAATCGAGGCACTCCTCCAGAACAAGGCCCTCGAGGAGTTCATGCTCGGTGCGCTGGCCCAACATGGCAGCCACCCGGTACTGGCCAGAAAGGAGATCCCCAGCGGACATGAGCCCAACACGGTGCTGGCGGCCACCCTCTCGCCGATTCTGAGCGACACGAACGAGGTCATCGGCGTTGTGGTGGTCCTGCGGGACATCTCCGAGCAAAAGCGGATCGAGAAGAGCAAGTCCGACTTTGTGCGCATGGTCGCCCATGAGCTGAAGGCGCCCATCGGAGCCATCGAAGGCTACCTCAACTTGATTCTGGACGGCATGGTCAAAGGCGACCAGGCGCGGCAGAGGCAGATCCTCGAACGCTGCCGGGACCGCGCGGCTGCTCTGCTCAGCCTCATCCGCGACCTGCTGGACCTCTCCGCCATCGAAGCCGGCAAAGTGGCCCAGGAGATGGCCCCGGTGGAAGTGGACAAAATCCTCAAGGAAGTAGTCGAACTCATGGGCAGCGAGGCCCGCGCCCAGGAGGTCACCCTGAAGCTCTCCACCGCCGAACGCCTACCCAAAGTGGTGGGGGATCGCGAGGACTTGATGCGGGTGTTCACCAATCTGGTGAGCAATGCCATCAAGTACAATCGTCCGGGCGGGGAGGTCACCGTGTCGGCCAGCAGCCAGGACTCCTACCTGGTGGTTGCGGTCAAGGACACCGGCTTCGGCATCCCCCCAGAAGAGCAGAGCAGAATCTTCGATGAGTTCTACCGGGTGAAGACCGAGCACACCCGGAAGATTTGTGGCACCGGCCTGGGTCTGGCCATCGCCAAGCGCATTGTGGAGTGCCACCGTGGCTACATCGAAGTGGAAAGTGAGGTAGATCGCGGCAGCACCTTTGCAGTTCACCTGCCCGCGTACAAGACGACATAGAGTTTGGTTAGCGCGAAAGACGCACACAAAGCAGAAGGAGAATCAGTCCATGGCGCAGAGGCCGAAAATCTTGATAGTCGATGACGATCCAGACTATGTGGAGATTACCAAGAGTATCTTGGAGAGCAAGGACTATGAGGTGGTAACCGCCCATTCCAAGGCCGAAGCTGAGCAGAGGATTGCCACGTCCAGGCCCGACCTCATCATCCTGGACATCATCATGGACCGCATGAACGACGGGTTCAAGCTCTGCTACCAGCTGAAGCATGATCCGGCTTTGCGTTCGATTCCGGTCTTTGCCATCTCTTCGGTGAACCAGGTGACCGGATTCACCTTCTCGCCGGAGACCGACGGCGAATACTTCGAGGCGGACGACTTTGCCGAAAAGCCGATAAAGGCCGATGAGCTCCTGCGACGAGTCGAAAACCTCCTTAGGAAGAACTGACCCACCTGCACGAAAGGTAGACCGATGAAGATCGTCACTTTGTCCAAGAGCAATCTCCTTCCGTTTCTCGAGGCCAGCAGGTCCTTTGGCGAGCTCCACGCGCCCCTCAAGAGAGGTGAGAAGAGCTGCGCCTTTGCCCAAGTCGAGGACGTAGCCGATATTCAAGTTGGCTGCCTGCGCACCATTCTGCCGCCCAAGAAGTACTTCATGCCGCCAGAGCAGACGATGTTTGCCTTCTCCACGGACGGTTACGCCCCAGTGAACGAAGAGGCAGGCAAGCGATACGTCCTTTTCGGCCTTCACCCTTGCGATATTCACGGCATTAAGATTCTGGACCTGGTCTTCAGCGGCGCGTACACAGACCCCTATTACTTCGAGCGACGAAAGCACGTGGCGATAATTGGCCTGGACTGCATTCCCGACCAGCTCTGCTTCTGCAACTCCATGGGAACCTACTTTACCGAGGATGGCTTTGACCTGTTTCTAAGTGACATCGGCGACCGCTACATGGTGATGGTAGGTACCAGCCTCGGCGACGACATGATCAATGCCTCGCACCACCTCTTTGGCGAGGTAGACGAACGGGCAAAGGAAGAGTTCAAACGGCGGTCCAATGCCAGGCGGGAGCACTTTGCTGTGGAGGTGGAAACTTGGGGCCTGCCGGAGATTTTCGACCTGGAATACGAGAGTCGCCTGTGGAAGGAGGCCGGGGAGAAGTGCCTCAGTTGCGGCGCTTGCTCGATGGTCTGCCCCACCTGCTACTGCTACGACGTGCTCGACCTATTGGAACTCAATGCGCAACAGGGCGTGCGCAAGCGCCGTTGGGACTCTTGCCTCTTCAAAGATTATGCGCTGGTGGCCGGCGGACACAACTTCCGCAAGGAGAGGTCCTCTCGGGTGAAGAACCGCTTCTTCCACAAGCAGCGCGGCTTTGTTGCTGAGTACGGCCGACCCGCCTGCACCGGTTGCGGACGCTGCATCGAGGCATGCCCGGCGGACATCAACATCATCGAACTCATCACCAAACTGCGGAGCGAGGCCCATGTCTGACCACCTACCCAAGGACAACCCTTATCAGCCGCATCTGGCGCGGATCGTGCGCATCCTGCCGCAGATACCCGATCATCGCCTGTTCCAGTTGCGCTTTGAGGACGATGAGGTGGCGCGCAACTTCAAGCACCGGCCAGGCCAGTTTGTGGAATTGAGCGTGCTCGGCACCGGCGAGGCGCCCATCTCCATCTCGTCCTCCCCGACCAGGCCTGGTGTACTGGAGCTCTGCGTGCGCAAGGTAGGACGCGTTACCGAGGCGCTGTTCAGGCTTCCAGTTGATTCACTAATCGGCATCAGGGGGCCGTATGGCAACGGCTACCCGGTCCAGGAGATGGAAGGGCACAACCTCCTCTTGGTCGCCGGCGGCCTGGGCATGGCACCGCTGCGTTCCCTGCTCTGGTATGCCATGGACAACCGCAGCAAGTTCCAGGACATCATCCTCATGTACGGCGCCCGCGTGCCCGGCGACATGCTCTTCAAGTACGAGCTCCTGGGCCTGTTGGACCAACCGGACATCACCTGTCTGCTCACCGTCGACCGTGACGACACCGGCAGGTGGCCGGCGCACATCGGCGTGGTACCCAAGCTCTTCGACAAGGTCACACTCGACCCCAAGACCACCATCGCTGCGGTATGTGGCCCGCCGGTGATGTACAAGTTTGTCCTGCAGAAGCTCTTGGAGCGCAACTTTTCTAAGGACCACATCCTGATGTCTTTGGAGCGCAAGATGAAGTGTGGCGTGGGCAAGTGCGGCCACTGTGCCATCGGCTACAAGTACACCTGCCTGGACGGCCCCATTTTCACCTACTGGGACGTCATCAACCTGCCAGAGGTGGTGTGAGGAGGAAACGGACGATGATAGTGAAACCCAAGATTGGCATCTTCGGACTGACCGGCTGCAGTGGCGAGCAGATTGTCATCCTCAACTGCGAGGATGAACTGCTGGACATCGCCGGCGCCGTGGACATACGCGCGTTTCACACTGCCACCTCCGACAACGACGAGGAAGGGCCGTTGGACATCGCCTTTGTGGAAGGCTCGGTGGTCAAGCCCGAGGAGGTGGAGCTGCTGAAGAAGATCCGCAAGCGCGCCAAGCTGCTCGTGGCCATTGGCACCTGCGCCACCTGCGGCGGCATTCCGGCAATGCACAACGAGCTCGCGCGCGAGGAACTGTGCAAGGCAGTCTACGGTGGCAACGGCGACTGCTTCGAGACCATCCCGCCGCAACCCTTGCGCACTTTTGTCAAAGTGGACTATGCCATCTCCGGCTGCCCGATGGAGAAGGAGGATTTTCTCCGCGCCATCCCCATGCTGCTGCACGGCGATCTGCCCCTCCTGCCCAACTACGCCGTCTGCACCGAGTGCAAGATGCGCGAGAATGAATGCCTCCTGGTCACGCGCGGCCAGCTCTGTCTGGGGCCGCTGACCCAGGCCGGGTGCAACGCCCGCTGTCCCGGCTACGGGGTGGCCTGTTGCGGCTGCCGCGGCCCGGTGGACGAGGCCAACGTCGCCTCTGAGGTGAAGATTCTGCAGGAGAAAGGATTCACCCTGGTGGATGTTCACAATGCGCTGCGCACCTTTGCCGCTCCCGCGCAGGCGCTGCAAGCGGAACTTGTGAGAGGAAAGAACGAATGAGCACGTCTATCGTCATCGATCATCTGTGTCGAATTGAAGGACATGGCGGCATTATCGTTGAGATCAAGAACGGCAAAGCCACCAGGGTGCATATGGACATCCTGGAGGGCACACGGTTTTTCGAAGCGTTGCTCAAGGGGCGCATCTACAGTGAGGTGCCGGCAATTGTCTCCCGCATCTGCTCCATCTGCTCGGGCGTGCACACCATCACTTCGCAATTGGCTGTGGAGGACGCCTTTGGCGTAAAGGTCAGCCGGCAGACCACCCTGCTCCGCGACCTCTTCTTGCAAGGCGGCAACATCGAGAGCCACGCGCTCCACGTCTTTTGCTTGGCGCTCCCTGACTACCTGGGCTACAGCGGCGCCATCGCCATGGCCGCCGACCACCCGGACAAAGTCAAGTTGGGTCTGGAGCTGAAGAAAATTGGCAACACGGTGCAGGAAGTGGTCGGCGGTCGCGCCGTGCACCCGGTGAACACCGTGGTCGGGGGATTCGGCAAAGTCCCCAGCGCGGCCGAGCTGCGGGAGCTGCGTGCCCAGCTGGTGGCGGGCATGGACCTGGCCCAGAAAGCTGTCGACTTTATGGCCACTCTGGAGACGCCGCGCTTCACCGAGTCGCCCACGGTCTACGCTGCCCTCCGTCCCGCGGACGGCTCTTTCTCGCTCGTGGGCGAACAGATCTGCCTCTCCACCGGAGAGGTCTTCCCGACCCATGACTACCGCAAGGTGTGCAACGAGTTCGTGGTCAAACACTCGCACTCCAAGCACAGCATGTACAAAGGGCAGCCGTTCATGGTGGGTGCCTTGGCCAGATTGATGATCAACGGCAAGGCCCTCACCGGGAAGGCAAAGGAAGCGGCCGAACGTCTCGGGCTGAATACCTTCACCGAGAACATCTTCCACAACAATACGGCGCAAGTGGTGGAACTGGTCTATTCACTGGAGCATTCCATCGCGCTGATTGATGAGCTGCTACAGGCCGGCATCAAGCAGGAGAAGCCTGCAGCGGTGGAGCTCAGAGCAGGCCAGGGCACAGGCGCGGCCGAGGCGCCCCGCGGCATTCTTTACCACAGCTACTCCTTCGACGACAAGGGACGCTTGACGTCTGCAGACGTCATCGCGCCGACGTCGCAAAACGCCGCCAACATCGAGAAAGACATGCGCGTGGCGGTGGAACGATTGGCCAGCGAGCCGAAGGAGGTGTTGGCGCACAAGCTGGAAATGGTCGCCAGGGCCTATGACCCCTGCCTGTCCTGCTCGGTGCACCTGGTGGACCTGGGCAATGGGTGATCGTCCGGCACATACCCTGGTGGTCGGCGTCGGCAATGTGCTCCTGGCCGACGAGGGCGTCGGGGTGCACGCGGCAAATCTGCTGCAGGCGGCGCGCCTGCCTGAGCACGTCCGGGTCATGGAATGCGGCACCAACTTCATGGCAGCCGCCACACATCTCCGCGGTGCACGCAAGGTGGTCATCGTCGACGCGGTGCGTGCCGGCAGCAAGCCCGGGACAATCCATCGCCTCACCTACGAGGAGCTGGAGCGGGCAGGTGCCGGGCTACGTTTTGCCCACCAGGTCAGCTTGCTCTCCTCGCTCCGGTTGCTGCGGCTTGCCGAGCCGGCTCTAGCCAAAGCTGAGGTCATCCTGCTGGGGGTGGAACCGGCGACCGTATCTGGCGGGATGGAGATGTCACCAGAGGTGCGCGCGGCTCTGCCCCGGCTAATCGAGGCGGTACGCGCCGAACTGTGAGCCAAAAGGCAGAGGCGAGCGCAACCATCGCCAAACCGTGCCCGCGCGGGCCACGTGCGGAGGCGCGGGCGAAAAGGTTACAGGGGGCCACATGAGGCTCTCGCTACGCACAAAGCTCCTTGCCTCGTCGGTCGCGGTTGTCGTGGCCTCGGGCATCGTGGTGACCTGGCTCGGCCTTCGCCTGATCGGCGACCGGCTGGTGAGGCAGGCCCAGGAGAAGGTGCGCAGCGATCTCAATGCGGCGCGCGCGCTGTACGAGGAAAACGCGGGCGACATCACCGACGTGGTGCGCCTGACTGCGTCGCGCTTTTTCCTCCAGGAGGCGCTGCGCGCTGGGGACGTGCGCCGCCTGCAAGAAGAGATCATCCGCACCCGCAACCACGAGTGCCTGGATATCCTCACTGTCACTGACGCGCATGGCAGAGTCCTGTTCAGGGCGGCAAACCCTGTCTGCGCCGGGGACTCGCAAGCAGATGACCCCCTTGTGGCGGCCGTGCTCGCCTCCCAGCGGCACTGCTGGGCAACGGAGGTGGTATCACGTGCCCAGTTGCTCCTGGAGAGCCCAGAGCTGGCCGAGCAAGCCAAGATGCAGCTCTTGCCCACGCCGCGCGCCCGCGTCCGGACAGAGAACGAGGAAACTTCCGGCATGATGATCAAGGCCGCCGCGCCAGTGCTCCGCGAGGACGGCACACTTCTGGGCGTGCTCTACGGCGGCGTGTTGCTAAACCGCAACTTCGAGATTGTCGACCGCATCAAGAACACGGTCTATCAAGGGGAGCGCTACAAGGGCAAGGACGTCGGCACCGCCACCATCTTTCAAGATGACCTGCGCATCGCCACCAATGTGACCTTTCCTGACGGCGGCCGAGCCATAGGCACGCGTGTGTCCGAGGAGGTGTACGAGCACGTGGTGGGCAAGGGCCTTGCCTGGACCAGCCGCGCCTTCGTCGTGCACGACTGGTACATCACCGCCTACGAGCCTATTCGCAATCTCAAGGGGGACATCATCGGCATGCTTTACGTGGGCATGCTGGAGGCTCCCTATCGCGACCTGCGCCGCAAGGTGATGGCCAGCTTCCTGGGCGCCGCTTTGGCCAGCATCCTCCTCCTTGCCGCCGTCACCTACTTTTCCACCACCTCCGCCATCAAGCCCATCGACAAGCTTCTTGCCGCGATGCAAAAGGTCGGGCAGGGTGACCTGTCGCAGCGCGTGTCGGTCTCCACGAAGGACGAATTGGGCCGCCTCGCCCATTCCTTCAACCAGATGATTGCCCAGCTGGAACAGCTGACCCAAAGCTATCGGGCCCTCACCGAAGACCTCGAACGCAAGGTGGCGGAGCGCACCAAGGAGCTGCAACAGGCACAAGAGCAGCTCGTGCAGTCGGAAAAGCTCAGCTCCCTGGGGAAACTCGCTGCAGGCGTCGCGCACGAGATCAATAACCCGCTCACCTCGATCATGCTCAACAGCCACCTCTTGGCAGAACAGTTTGCTGGCGACCAACGGGTCAGCGAGGCGCTGAAGCTCATCATCGATGAGACCGCTCGCTGCAGCGCCATCGTGCGTGGCCTCTTGGAGTTTTCTCGCCAGCAGCCCCCGCAGCGCGAGCCCACGGACGTCAACGAAATAGTCAACCGCACCTTGCAACTCTGCGAGAGCCAGATTCTCATGGCAAAGATCAAGGTACGCACTTCTCTTGCCCATGACCTGCCGCGGTTGCTGCTTGACCGGCAGAAAATGACCCAGGTATTCACCAATCTCGTCATCAATGCCATCGAGGCCATGCCGGACGGGGGCACGCTCACTGTCATCTCTCGCCTTCACGGGCAAGATGCCGTGGAGGTCATCTTCGCCGATACAGGGTGCGGCATCCCGCGCCACATCTTGGGCAGGATTTTCGACCCCTTCTTCACCACCAAACAGGGCAAGGGTACAGGACTCGGGCTGTCGGTCAGTTACGGCATTGTGCAGGCGCACGGCGGGACAATCACCGTGGAAAGCGAAATGGAGAATGGTACCATGGTGACCGTGCGTCTACCCGTACAAGTGTCGGATGCAGCTCAGCAAGGAGGACGATCATGAGCGCTCGCTCCAGAGTATTGGTGGTCGACGACGAGGTGCCGGTCTGCAAGAGCATGGCCGCGGCCATCGCCGACCAAAATCGCGAGGTGGACACCGCCTTGAGCGGCGAGGAAGCTTTGAGCAAAGACCTGGCCGCCCCTTACGACGTTATCGTCGCAGACCTGATGATGCCCGGACTCAGTGGCATGGACTTGCTCAAGGCCCTCAAAGAGAGGCGGCCAGACGTGGCGGTAATCATGGTCACCGGCTATCCCTCTATCAAGAGCGCGGTACAGGCAATCAAGTTGGGGGCCTTCGACTACATCCCCAAGCCTTTTACCCCCTCGGAGCTCCGCAGCCTGGTGGCGCGCGCCGAGGAGCGCATGAGGGTACTGCGTCCCGCCCGCGAGGCCCCTCCAGAGGAGAAGTTGGTGGTCATGCCGCCAGGCCTGTATGCCATCCCTGAGCACTCCTGGGCGCGGCTCATGCCGGATGGCACCGTGCAGGTGGGGATGCACCACATCTTCCAGATGAGCATCAGGCGGCTGGTCTCGGTGCAGCTCCCGGAAGTCAACAGCGTTGTCAACCAGGGCGAGGTGATCGCCCGTGTGTCCGGCTATGACCGCAACGTCTACAGGCTGTGGACGCCGGTGAGCGGCACGGTGGTTGGGGTGAACGAGAAGGTGAAGGAAGACCCCCAAATAACCGCCCGCGCCCCTTACGGCGAAGGCTGGTTGGCCCTCCTGCAACCAAGCCGTTTAGAGGACGACCTCAGGAACCTGGTTCGCTCCTGACATGCCGCTTCCTGAGACAACAGGCCTGCATAAGTCCTTGAGGCAGGTGCTGGCCACCTACGAGCCCTGGGAGCTCGTCTATCGCAGCCCTCGAGGTGAATGGACAGGGCCGCCACGCACCTTGCAGGAACGCATCGCCAACGAGCTTTGGCATCGCCTCTACCAGGCACATCTCGACGAGCAGGGGTCGGAACAGATTGTCCAGCTCCTCGCCCTCTTCTCTGCACACCGCCAGCACTGGAGCAGAACCCGCCGCCTGCACGAGCACCTTGCCGGGGAGGGCGTTCCCTTCTCGCCTGTACAAGCCACCATCGATGTGTGTGTCCGCCTCTTGGAACTGGCGGTGCTTGAGCGCTTGGTCACCCGCTACGTGCCGCCATGGGATGTGCGCGCGCAGGAAGCATCGGCAACCTTCCGGGAGCGGCACCGCCAGGCGCTGGACACCCTTGCGAGGGCCTGGGAGGAAGCCGGCGCGGAGGAGTGGCTGGTAACCACGAGCAAGCACCTTGCCGGCGAGGAATTCCCGCTGACTGCAGAGATCGTGCGTGTCCTTGTGCACGAAGAGGAATTGCGGCAACGGCTGGGCGACCTGCTGGCATCAGCTCCCCTCTCTTCGCCGGGCCCACAGGAGCCGTGGACGTTTTTCGGCGAGCAGCTGGGCCCGTCCATTGGCATGGGGTTGGGACCACCACAGGCCCTCCTGCGCCCCTGCCTGGGGCTCCTCGAGCTTGCTTCTGTACCCGTCTCCAGCGGACTGCAGTTCGAGGCGGTCAACATTGTCAGCCGGCTCTGCGATAGCCGCAGCGCAGGGGCCTTGCGCCGGCTTTTGGCGAGGACGCCGGCCGGCTACACCAACCTTCGCTGCGCCGCCCTCTTCGCCCTGGGCAACCTTAGAGACCCCCAAGCCTGCCAGATCTGCATGGACATCCTGCGCGGCCCAGAGTGCGTCACTGTCCAGCACGAAGGCACAGGCCAAAGTTACGAGCAGCCCCTTCACCGCGAAAAGACCGAGGCGATCTGGGCACTGGGCAAGTTGGGGACGGAAGCCTCCCCCGCCTTGCCTCTGCTCAGCTCCTTTGCCGAGCACACCGACCGGGACCTTCGCGTAGCCCTTGCCTGGTCATTGGGACAGATCGGGAAAGCGCAAAAGGAAAAACAAGGGGGCATCGACGCCGAGGTGGTCATTGCCCTCCTGCGGTTGCTTGCCTCCAGGGAGCCGCGCGCAGTGGAAGAAGCGGCCTTTGCCCTGCGCAATCTGGAACTTCCTGATTTCTTGCACACCCTCTATCTTCACGACTTCGCCGCAATGCCGATCCTGGCCCTCAAGCCTTGCAGCACCGGGCTGTACGAGCTCTCCGAGACCCTTTTCCACCTCATGGAGGTCAAGCACCCCGTGGTCATGGCCGTAACAGGCGACTCGGGCACCGGAAAAACCTACTTCTGCCAGGCCATTGCGCAGGGTTTTGCGCACCTGCGCGCCAGCGATATCCTCTACCTCATGCGGGACAAACCGGCAAACAGAATTTTCAACCGCCTCCTCGGCATGGAGTGGCTCCGTACCCACGTCGAACCGCAGTACTACCAGGACGACTCCATCGCGCCGGAAGAGGACGACCCCGAGCGGTACTTTGAGGAATTCATGGCGCAACACGCCAGCAAGAAGCTGATCATCCTGGATGGTTGGCGCGACGAAGCCTACTTCCACCGCGTCATCGAAAGGTTCTACGAGCGCGGCTTCCTCGACGTAATTGTCAGCTTTCGTACCACCTATTCGACGCGGCGACTCAATCTCGAGCAGCGCGAGGGGAATTTGGAGAGCGTCTCCTCCCACCTCAGCTTAGTTGAGGACCCCCCCATCGAGGGCACGCGCCTCTATCGCGAAGGCGAGGTGCTCATCTACAACTTGGACAACTCCATCCCCTCTCGGCTCACCATGCCGGAGATACAGCAAGTGTTCGCCGCCAGAAAGGTTCGCGCCTGGGGGGAACATATCAGCATCGGCCCCTTCCTGGAACGGCGTAGCCCCCTGAGCCGCCAGACGTTCAATGCCAGCGTGCGCACGGAGCACGTGGAAATCGTGCCGAGGCCATGGCAAGGCACTCCCCCTGAAACTTTCCTGCCGGAGGAGAGCAGTTTTGTCAGGCTCCCCAACCCTGACCTGGCGAGCGAACCTCATTTGCTGGAAACTCTCGACACCCGCGGGCTGGAAATCACCAAGGTCGCCTTCTACACTCACGGTCAGGTGGCCTTTGGCGCCGAAGACGGCCGGGTGGGGATCATGGTGGGATTTAATGACCGTCTCTTCGCACACCGGGCTCACCGAAGCAAGGTCGAAGCCCTGAGTGTGCTCGGTGCGCACCTGTGCAGCGTGGACCAGGAAGGGCACGTTCACCTCAGCAATTTCGAGAATGGCACCCACCGCCGGCTCCCAGGCTGCGAGTCACCTGCATGTCACGTGGTGGCCCTGCCGCCGCACAGGATGCTAACCGGCCACCGGGACGGACGCCTGACGGTGTGGGAACTGGATGCTGGGCTGAGCGTGGAACTGCCAGGCTGCGGCGCCCGCCTTCTCGCTCTGGCCGCCGACCGCCGCGGGCGAGTTTACGGAGCCAGCGATGATGGTAGCATGCGCATCTGGACCCTAGCGCGAGGTGAGCTGCGCACCCTGCGCAACCTGCCAGGGATCCCCCAGCAGATCGCACCCTACCCGGACGGTCGCGTGGCCGTGGCGCTTCTCTGCGAGCCGGCCACGGAAGAGATGGAAATCGCCGTCGCCCTTCTTGACCACGAGTCTGGTGAGGGGGAGCTTTATCGCGTGGGCAAAGGTAGGTCCGCTTGCCTCACTGCCTACCCGGACGGCCGCCTTTTCATCGGCGCAGTCGCGGTTGGCCAGAAAGGGACCTTGGGTGTGGTGGACCCGCGACCGGGCTCTTCCGCGGTCGCCTGGGTCAGTGGGCACGGGACGGCGACCACCTCCTGCCTGACCATGGGCCCGCGCATCATCACCTGTGCGCAGGAATCGGACCAGAAGCACACGGTCAAGATTTGGGGGGCGGCTTCCTACGTACAGCAAGAGCTGAGCCATCACGAGCTTCTCTCCCCAGGGCACCCTCGCCCTGCTTACTACCGGACGCTCTTCTAAGGCTGGCGGCCGGCCAGCACGGCGCTGCGCCGGCGACCACATGCTCCTACCGGCCCGTGGCGCGACCGCACCCGTAGGGGCGCACGGTGTAGGGGCGCACGGTGTAGGGGCGCACGGTGTAGGGGCGCACCGTGTAGGGGCGCACCGTGT